>NZ_WWKH01000715.1:0-3757 GCF_009865595.1 Streptomyces sp. SID1328
ACCCTGGACTGTGACGCGGTGGACCCTGTACGGCACCATGGCCTCATGGCGAACGGCGGTCAGACGTATGAGGAAGTGATCCCCCCGGCGGTGGCGTATTCGCGGGCCGACGGAGAGCTGTGGGTCATCGGTCTGCGGGGGCACCTCGACCCCGAGGAACTGGACACGGTGGAGGACGCCACCGAGGACGCCCTGGTCCGCTGGACCGGGCCGCTCGTGTTCGACCTGCGGGAGGTCGGCTTCTGCGACTCGTCGCTGCTCAACCACCTGCTGCGTACGGCGCGGCGCCGGAACGTCGGCATCTTCGGCGGGGACGTCACCGTACGGCGACTGCTCGAACTCACCGGGGCGGACCGTGTGCTGCCCTCGCATCCCGACCTGGAGTCGGCGCGTGCCGCCCTGTCCACGCTGCCGCGGCAGGCGCGGCCGTGAGCGGCTCGGTCCCCCTCACCGGCGTGTACCGTCAGGGCGGGGGCACGCGCAGGGAAAGCACGCCCGCGCGAAAGGGGCTCATGTTCACCGCACACTCCCAGGCATCGTCACCGGCCGACGCCCGTCGGCTCGCGGCGGCGTACCTGGATGCGCACTGTCCGGGCGCGGACGCGGAGGCGGTGCAGATCGTCGTGAGCGAGCTGGTCACCAACGCCGTCCGGCACACCCCCGACGGCACCTGGTCGCTCGTCCTCAGACTGGAGGAGGGGCAGCTCATCCTGGAGATCACCGACGACAGCCCCGAGCTGCCGACCCCGCGCCCGAATCCGCCGCTGGACGGCCGAGGGGGCCTGGGCCTCGGGCTGGTGGAGAAGCTCAGCGACCACACCGCCGTCGCGCCCACCGCACGGGGCAAGACGATCACCGCCTGGTGGAAGCTGCCCACCGGTGACCACGCGGAGCGGCCGGCCTCGGAGCGCTGACGCTCAGGACAGGGTGGACTCGGCCTCGCTGGGGAGTTCCCCGGCCGGCCCGACGGGCTCCGCGGTCCCGTCCGGGCCGGCCGTGAGGTACTCGGCGGTGCCGGTGAGCGCCAGCATCCGGGTCAGCTGCACCGGCCGGTGCCGCAGGTGCAGGGTGACGCCCGCCGGATGAGTCCGTCGCCGCAGCGTGAGCAGGGCGGACAGCCCGCTTGAGTCGACCAGCCGCAGGCCCGCGCAGTTCATGTGCATCTCCCGCAGCGCCGGGCCGTGTTCCAGGACGTGCGCGTCCAGCATCCGGTTCACGACGTCGAGGAACTCGTCCGCGGACTCGAAGTCCAGGACTCCCTTAAGCGTCAGCCGTATCGAGCGAGAGTCGACGGCCTCGACAGTGACGGAGAAGCCGACGGGCTGGTGGAGGGTCATGCGGTCATTCCTGGGCCGGGGCTGGGTCGGGTGGCGGGCGTCGCGGGGAGGGCCTCGGCGGCCGCCTTGAGGAAGCCGAGGGCGCGGGGGAAGTCGTGCAACTCCCCCGCCATGATGTCCAGTCCGGTCCGCAGGCTGTGCGGGGGCACGCGGCGGGCCTTGAGGATCTCCGCGGTCCACGTGATGAAGCCGGTGAACAGCTCCGGGTCGTCCACGTAGAGGGCGGTGGCCAGGAAGTCCACGATGTGCGCGAGGTCCTCGGCGGTGCGCTCGCGCTGCGCCTCGGTGTACACGCGCATGCCGGGCCAGCGTGCTTCCAGGTCCGCGAGGCCCTGCCGGACCAGGGCGGCCCGGTTGCCCTTGATCAGGGTGTACTCCTGGTCCGCGAGGTGGGGCAGGTCGTCGACCTGCTGCCGCGGCGTCGGCTCGGGGCGGATCAGGCCGTCGGCCAGCAGACCGGCGGCCGCGCGGGCGTCGGGGGCCCAGGCGTCGGCGCCGATGAGACGGGCGTAGCGGCCGTCCGCGCCGAAGGCCGCGCCACCGACCATGACGGGTATGCCGATGGACTGCACGGCCGTCACCGCGGTGTGCGCGCTCGGCAGGTGCAGGGGCAGCGAGGCCGACAGCAGCGCAGCCGCCGGGTTGGTCACGTGCAGGTGGGCGATCAGATGCGGGGTGGTGGTGTGGGCGCCCAGGAAGTCCACCTGCCAGCCGCGCCCGGTGAGCACCTCGGCGAGCAGCCGGGCCGGAAGCACGTGCCACTCGCCGTCGACGCACGCGACCGTGATGCGCGGTCTGTCCGGCATGCCGGCCGGTGCCGGGACCCGGTGGGCGAGGGCGGCGATGACCCGGTCGATGATCGCGGTGGCGGCGTGCTCCTCGGCGACGCTGATCCGGTCGGCGGCCCATTCCGTGCCGACCCGGCGCTGGACCCCGCCGAGCACCTCCAGCAGCAGGCTCTCCCGGCCCGCTCCCGCGTCGGCCGCCGCGAAGACCTCGCGTACGGCGGCCGACTCGTCCTTGGCCATCACGGCCGTCCACAGCCGCTCCGACAGTTCCGCGCGCTCCTGGACCGCCGCGCCGGTATCGGTGGTCATCGGCGGACCCCCGCCCTGGGCCGGGCCGCGGTGGCGTGGTGGCCGTCGACGGAGTGCAGGGCGCCGTGGCCGCCCGCCGGGTTGGTGATGGCGAGGGTGGCCATGTCGTCGTGCCGGCCACCTCCCAGCCACTGGGCCGCCAGCATCTGCACCCGTTCCACCACCGCTTCCGCGGGCATCCGGGCACACGGGCCGAGGGCCGCCCGCAGCCGCTCCTCACCGAAGAACTGGTCGCCCAGCGGGCCGCCGGAGGCTTCGGTGATGCCGTCCGTGTAGAGCAGGCAGGTCTCCCCCGGCGCCAGCGACACATGGGCGCTGCGCGCCGTGACGTCGGGCATCGCGCCGATGAGCTGCCCCTGCGTCGGAGCCTCCTCCACGCGGCCGTCGCTCCTGATGATCAGGGGCGGCAGATGACCGGCGCTGGTCAGCCGGAGCCGGACCTGACCCGAGCGGCGGGTGACGGACGCCAGCACCAGCGTGGCGAACCGGGTGTGGTGGGAGTTGAGCAGCGCGCCGTTGAGCAGGGAGAGCACCTGCTGGTGGTCCCCGGACAGCGGCAGCAGCGCCTGCAGAACGCTGCGGATCTTGCCGGTGAGCACGGCGGCCTCCAGGCCCTTGCCCGCGACGTCACCGAGGACGACGAACGTCTCCTCGCTCGCGTCCGCGCCGGGATGGACGTCGTAGAAGTCGCCGCCCACCCGCTCGTGGTCCCGTGCCGCCCGGTAGGCACCCGCGTATTCGACGCCGTGGACGCGCTCCAGGCGCGGCGGCAGAAGATCACGCATCAGGGTGGTGGTGATCGAATGCTGTTCGGCGTACAGGCGCGCGGCCGAGAGCGCCACACCGGCCCGCGCCGCGAAGAGCCGCGCGAAGACCTCCTCACCGTCCGTGAACGCCTGGTGGGTGCTGGAACGCAGCAGGATCAGAACGCCTGCGGGCACGCCGTGGCCCGGCAGCGGGGTGACTATGACCGAGCCGATCGGGCCGTCGAAGCCCTCGGGGACCGCCCAGTCGGGCAGCTCGGCCGGGTCGATCCAGCGCGCGGGGACCGGCGGGAAGCCCTGGAGGGCCTCCGCGAGCCCGGCGACCGAGCGCGGCTCGACCGGGAGCATGGTCTGGGTGACCTCGCCGTCCGCGCGCGCGTAGGTCAGCTGGTGGCGGCGGCCCTGGGCGGGGGCGACGATGATCGCCGCGTCCGCGAGGTGGCCCGCGGCCATCCGTGCGGTGACCGTCATGCACCGCTCGACGTTCAGCGAGGACAGCAGGGCGCTGGAGACCTCGGCGAGCAGGGCGGCACGCTCCCGTTCGCCGCGCAGCGCCTGC
>NZ_WWKH01000716.1:0-2533 GCF_009865595.1 Streptomyces sp. SID1328
GTCCCCGGCCGGCACCCCCACCATGGCGGCGGGTCCGGGCGGCCTCACCCCCGTGTTCGAGCACGGCCCGCGCGACAGGGGCAAGACCGTCGCGCTGACCTTCGACGCCGACATGACCGCCGATGAGGGGCCCCGCGCCGCCGCCGGTGAGCGTTTCGACAACCCCGGTCTGATCGGCGCCCTGCGCACGCTGAAGGTCCCGGCGACCGTCTTCATGACCGGCCGCTGGGCCGAGGAGTACCCGGACCAGGCCCGCGCCCTCGGGCGCGACGCCCAGTTCGAGGTGGCCAACCACTCCTACAGCCACTACTCGTTCACCGGCGACTGCTACGGCCTGCCGACCGTCGCCCCGCACGCCCAGCTGACCGAGGTCCAGCGCACCTACGCCGCCCTGCGCAAGGCGGGCGTGCCGCACCCGATGCCGTACTTCCGCTTCCCCGGCGGCTGCTACGACCGGGACGCGCTGCGCGCCATCAGCGGCGCCGGTGTCACCGCCGTCCAGTGGGACGTGATCAGCGGCGACGCCTTCGCCACGGACGCCGACGCGGTCGTGCGCCAGGTGCTGGACGGGGTGAAGCCCGGTTCGGTGGTCGTCATGCACTGCACCCGCAGCGCCGCCCCGACGACCGAGAAGGTCGTCCGTTCGGTGGTGCCGGAGCTGCGCAGGAAGGGCTACCGGTTCGTGAAGGTCTCGGAGCTGATCCGGGAGTCCGGCACCCCGCGCTGACCGGCGCCGGACTGCTCGTAGGGTTGGCTCACGTGACCCACGTTCCAGCCGCCCCCGGCGACAGCCCCTTCCAGACCGAGCCAACCCCGCGCGACGAGGCCCCGCAGTTCGTGCTGCCCCTCGTCGTACGGATCGAGAAGAGCGCGCCGCCCGCCCGTACCGACGCGCTGGAGACCGCCGCACGCGCCGTGCTCGTCCTGCTCGGGGACGAGCGGGCGCGCGACGACGGCGAGTGGGCCCGGGCGGTACGGGACTGGGAGGACGCCCGCATCCGCAAGGTGGTCCGGCGGGCGCGGGGCGCGGAATGGCGCCGCGCGCAGGAGCTGCCCGGCATCACGCTGACCGGCGCCACCGCCGAGGTGCGCGTCTTCCCGCCGATCCCGCTGGACGGCTGGCCCAAGGAGCTGGCCAAGCTCCAGGTCTCCGGCACCGAACTGGACGACCCGGAGCCGCCCGCCGCCCCGGACCGCACCGCCCCCGTGCTCTGGCTCAACCCGGAGCTGGAGATGTCGGCCGGCAAGGAGATGGCCCAGGTCGGCCACGGCGCCCAGCTGGCCTGGTGGGCGCTGTCCGACGCGGCCCGCGAAGCCTGGCGTACCGCCGGCTACCCCCTCGCCGTCCGCACCGCCACGCCGGCCCACTGGCGCGAACTCACCACCAGCGGCCTTCCCCTGGTCCGCGACGCGGGCTTCACGGAGATCGCTCCCGGCTCGGCCACGGTGGTCGCGGACCACCCGGCGCTGCGCTGACCGGCGAACCTCAAATATTGCTCTGAACCCCCCACCCGGGCGGTTCACCCACCCCCGCCGGGGCCATATCCCCGGCAGACGAAGGAGGGGGACGGGGATGCGACTCGGCACGGGGATCGGGTGGCGGCCGGAGATCGCGGACGCCGTGGCGGGGATGGCGGGGATCGACTGGGTGGAGGTCGTCGCGGAGAACGTCTGCCCCGGCCATCTGCCGGAACCACTGGTGCGGTTGCTGGAGCGCGGGGTGACCGTGATCCCGCACGGGGTCTCCCT
The DNA here is from genome assembly GCF_009865595.1 of Streptomyces sp. SID1328. Classification (NCBI taxonomy): domain Bacteria; kingdom Bacillati; phylum Actinomycetota; class Actinomycetes; order Kitasatosporales; family Streptomycetaceae; genus Streptomyces; species Streptomyces sp. SID1328. Next base: position 1,750 of record NZ_WWKH01000716.1, read on the forward strand.
CGGACTCGGCGGCGCCGAGCGGCCGGACGAGGGGCGGCTGCGGGCGCTGGCCGAGCGGGCCGAGGCGCTGGGGGCGCCGCTGGTCACCGAGCACATCGCGTTCGTCCGCGCGGGCGGCCCGCTCACCGCCTCGGCGCCGCTGGAGGCGGGCCACCTGCTGCCCGTACCGCGCACGCGGGACGCCCTCGACGTGCTGTGCGAGAACGTGCGCATCGCCCAGGAGGCGCTGCCGGTGCCGCTGGCGCTGGAGAACATCGCCGCCCTGTTCTCCTGGCCGGCCGAGGAGATGAGCGAGGGCGAGTTCCTGGCCGAGCTGGTCGAGCGGACCGGCGTACGGCTGCTGATCGACGTGGCCAACCTGCACACCAACCACGTCAACCGGGGCGAGGACCCCGCCGAGGCGCTGGACCGGCTCCCGCTGGAGGCGCTGGCCTACGTGCACGTCGCGGGCGGCTTCGAGCGGGACGGCGTCTGGCACGACAGCCACGCGCACCCCGTGCCGCCTCCGGTGCTGGACATCCTGACCGACCTGGCGTCCCGCGTCGCACCGCCCGGCGTGCTGCTGGAACGGGACGAGAACTTCCCCGGACCGGCCGAGCTGGAGCGGGAGCTGGCCGACATCGGCGAGGCGGTACGGAAGGGCGGCGGGGCCGCGCGGGCCACGGCCGGCGAGGCTCCCCCCGTCCCGCCGGACGCCTCCGCCGAGGCCCGGCAGCGGGTGGCCGTCGCGCAGACGGCCGTGCTGTCGGCGCTGGTGGCGCGCACGCCGTTGCCCGAGGGGTTC
>NZ_WWKH01000717.1:0-1548 GCF_009865595.1 Streptomyces sp. SID1328
CCCGCGAGACCGGCGAGGCACGGGCCCGGGAACGGGCGGCGTGGCTGCGGGTCCACACCGAGGCCGGTGTCGGCGGCGCCGAGGCGCTGCGGGCGCTCACCGCGGCCCGGCTCGCGGAGAACCTGCCGCGCATCGACAGTGTGACCGTCTCCCCCGACGTGCTGACCGGGCTGCTCGCCCGGCTGACCGGCGAGACGCCGGACGGCGCGCGGTGAGCCTCGCCCCGCGCGCCGTACTGGTCCACCGCACCACGGAGTACGAGGAACTGGTGGCCCGGCACGGTACGCACGGGCAGGCCGCGTTCTTCCTCTCCTCGCGCGGCCGGGACATCGAGGAGGTCGTGGAACGCCACCGCCGCGCACGCCGCGCCCTGGCCGAGGTGACCGCCGCCGTGCCGCTGAACTGGCGCCAGGCGCTGCTGGAGCGGGCCGACCTGGACCGCTTCCTGTTCGCTCCCGAGGACGTGGTCGTGGTGGTGGGCCAGGACGGGCTGGTGGCGAACGCCGCCAAGTACCTGGACGGCCAGCCGGTGATCGGCATCGACACCGATCCGGGACGCAACCCCGGTGTGCTGGTACGGCACCGGCCGCGCGACGCCGCCGCCCTGCTGGCCTCGGCCGGGGGCGCGGCGGACGAACTGACCATGGTCGAGGCGGTCACCGACGACACGCAGCGGCTGGTGGCGCTGAACGAGATCTACCTCGGCGCGCCGGGCCACCAGACCGCCCGGTACCGCCTGGGTCTCGACGGCGACAGGGGTGTCGTCGAGACCCAGGCCTCCTCCGGGGTCCTGGTGGGCACCGGGACCGGGGCCACCGGCTGGCTCCGGTCGGTGTGGCAGGAGCGGGGCGGCACCCTGCCCCTGCCGGCGCCGACCGAGGACCGGCTGCTGTGGTTCGTCCGCGAGGCGTGGCCGTCCCCCGCCACCGGGACGAGCCTGGTCGGGGGCGGCCTCACCGCCTCGGCCGCCCTGACGCTCACCGTGGAGTCCGACCGCCTGATCGCCTTCGGCGACGGCATCGAGTCCGACGCGCTCCAGCTCACCTGGGGGCAGACGGTGCGGGTGGGCGTGTGCGGGCGGCGGCTGCGGCTGGTGGGCTGACGTCCCGCTGCCGGACGCGCCTACAGCCGCGGGTCACCGGCTCCGACTCCAGCGCGAGGACGCCGAACACCGCCTCGTGCACCCGCCACAGCGGCTCACCGTCGGCGAGACGGTCCAGGGCCTCCAGACCGAGGGCGTACTCGCGGACCGCCAGCGACCGCTTGTGGTTGAGGAACCGGCCCCGGAGCCTGGCCAGGTTGTCGGGGCGCGTGTACTCGGGTCCGTAGATGATCCGCAGGTACTCACGGCCCCGGCACTTGATGCCCGGCTGCACCGGCCGGCCCTGTCCGTCCCGGACCAGCGCGCCGAGCGGCTTGACGACCATGCCCTCGCCGCCCCGGCCGGTCATCTCCAGCCACCAGTCGACGCCCGCCCTGACCGACTCCGCGTCGCCGGTGTCGACGTACAGGCGCCGGGTGGTCTGGAGCAGGCCGGAGCCGTCGTGC
>NZ_WWKH01000718.1:0-10019 GCF_009865595.1 Streptomyces sp. SID1328
GTCCCCGGCACCGGCCTGATCCCCGGCGCCCGCCTGGTCGCCCGCGCCCGCCTGGTCGTCACCGGCACCGGCACCCGCACCCGCACCCCCGTCGCCGAGGGTGGCGCCCGTGGCCGCGAGGGCGGCGGTGACCGGCTGGAAGAAGGTCTCGCCGCCGCTGGTGCAGTCGCCGCTGCCGCCGGAGGTCAGGCCGATCGCCGCGCCCTCCTGGGTGAACAGCGAGCCGCCGCTGTCGCCGGGCTCGGCGCACACGTCGGTCTGGATGAGACCGGTGACGGTGTCGACACCGTTCGGGTCGGTCTCGCTCTGGAAGTTGACGGTGGCGTCGAGACCGGTGACCTGGCCGTCGTGCAGCCCGGTGGTGGAACCCATCCGGAACACGGTCGAGCCGACGGTGGCCTCGGCGGCCTGGGTGATCGCCACGACCTGGCCGTTGCCCGCGTTGACCTCGCTGGGCGCCTCGGTCGCCGGGTCGTCGTACTTGACGAGGGAGAAGTCGCCCTCGCCGGGGAAGGTGGCCTGGTCGACGGTGGCGATGGGCTGCCCGGTCTGCGAGTCGGACCACTCCTTGGCCGCGACCCCGCAGTGACCGGCGGTCAGGAAGGCGGGACTGCCGTCGGAGGCGGTGACGTTGAAGCCGAGGGAGCAGCGGACGCCGCCGCCCTGCACCTGGGAGAAGATCGCGTCGCCGCCGGAGACGAAGGTCTTGAAGGTGCCGCCGGTCTTCTTCAGCGTGGCCGTGCCGGAGCCGAGACCGTCGACGGTGGACTCCAGCCGGTCCCACTTGGCGCCGGTCACCGTGGAGTCGGCGCTGACGATCACCTTGTTGGTACGCGGGTCGACGGCCCAGGCGGTACCGGGGATGGCCGCCTTGGTCCGCAGGGTCTTCGCGGCGGCCTGGAGGTCGGCGGTGCTGTTCTCCACCTGCCGTACGACGGCGCCCGCACTCTTCGCACGTGCGACGGCGGCACCGTCACCGACGGCGTTGACGACGAGTTGCTGCTTGGCACTGTCGTAGTAGGAGCCGGCGAACTGGCCACCGAGGGACTGCTTCAACTGGGCGGCGAGCGTGGTCGCGTCGGTGGCCTTGAGGGTCCTCGCGGTGCCCGCCGCGGCCGTGTCCTTGTCCTGGGACGCGTTGGCGTTGGGCAGCAGCAGGGCCGCCGCTCCGAGCGCCGCGACACCGCCGACCGCTATAGCGGCCTTCCTCTTGGGCATGCGCTTGTGACTCAACTTCTCGACCTCCTGGGTACGGGGGTCTGCCGCTGTCGGGCAGTTCGTAGGGGGGTGCCGGCTGGCTACAGGTACGGGCGGTCCGCCCGGCGCGTTCAATCCCGATCGCCAACTTCGTTGTACGGGTGGGGAATCAGCCACGCCCGCGCCTCTTCTGACACACCGGCACCTCGGTCACCCCTTGTCACGGCGCAGTAGCCCTGCGTCCCACACCGCCGGCGGAATCCCCGCTTCAGGGAATCTGCACATCCCGCACCCAGGCAGCGCACGGACCGCGAGGTTTGCGCACCGGTGCGGGTGTCCCGGACACACCTTTGGAGAGGTGTGCCGGATTCGTGTTACCGGCGGTAGTGGAGGCGGTGCGACGACGGCGCGGGGAATGTGAAGGAGAACCGCTCACGGCGTGCGCTTCCCTGCACGAATGAACCCCACCCTGCGCCGAACTCGCTGGTGAGAGCCCTGAGTAAGTGGAATCGGGCGCGGCGTGCGTGCTTTGATCCATCGCATCGCAGGAACCGCCCCAGGGCTGCCGGAGACGGCGGCCGGAAGGTCTGGAACTCCTCGCGGTCGCGGCCGTCATCTGTCCCCAGAGGGGGCCGCTCCCCCCTTGTGAAGACCCATACGAAGGGAAGTTCCATCATGAACTCCACCCCCCGTGTCGAGACCGTCGAGATCTCGGACGCCGAGCTGGACAACGTTTCCGGCGGCCTGTCCGTGAACGCCCTCTCCACCGTGACCGGCGCCGTCAACGGCATCGCCCCGGTTTCCGGCCTGGTGGACACGGTCGTCGGCACCGTCGAGGGTGTCACCGGCCTCAACACGGCCCCGGTCACCGGCCTGGTCGCCGGTCTCTGACCGCACCTCGGTGTCACCGAGAGTCCCGGACCCCCTCGCGGGTCCGGGACTCTCGGGCGTCCCGAAACTTTTCCGTGCCGTCGTCTCTCCTCGGGTGAGGGAAGTTCCGTGCAGTTCCGCCAACAGGCCCTCGCCAAGCTCCAGTCGCCGGAGGATCTCGACCTCCCGGTGCGGCTGGCACGCCCGCAGGGGTGGCTCGTACTGGGCATCACCGTCGTCGTGATGGCGGCCGCCTCGGTGTGGGCGGTGACCGGTTCGGTCGCCTCCACCGTGAGCGCCCCGGCCATCCTCACGCACGGGCAGGGCAGTTACGTCCTCCAGAGTCCCGTGGCCGGTCAGGTCACCGGTGTGCTCGCCAAGCAGGGGCAACGGCTGCCCGCCAACGCCCCCGTGCTCAAGGTCCGTACCGCGCAGGGCGATTCGGTGATCCGTACCGTCGCCGCGGGCCGGATCACCGCGCTGGCCGCGACCATCGGGCAGATCGTGCAGACCGGCGCCGACGTGGCCGCCGTGGAGAAGGTCGCGCACGACTCCGACCCCCTGTACGCGACGGTGTACGTCCCCGCCGAGAACGCGGCCTCGATCCCCGCGCACGCGACCGTGGACCTGACCGTGTCCTCCGTACCGGCCGAACGCTACGGCGTGCTGCGCGGCACGGTGAAGTCGGTGGACCGTACGGCGCAGAGCGCGCAGTCGATCGGCGCGTTCCTCGGCGACAGCCAGCTCGGCCGGCAGTTCACCAGCAAAGGCCGCCCGGTTGCCGTGCTCGTCACCCTCGACAAGTCGGCCTCCACCAGGAGCGGTTACCGCTGGTCGTCGGCGGGAGGGCCGCCGTTCGGGCTCGACTCCATGACCCTGGCCTCCGGTGCGGTCCATCTGAGCGACCAGCGCCCGATCGATTGGCTGCTTCCGTGACCGCCCCGACCGACACCGCGCAGGAGAACCGCGGCCGCAGACGGGCCGCCCCGGCCCGCCGCCCGGTACCCAAACCCCGTGGCGGCACGGTGCGTACACCCACCGTGCTCCAGATGGAGGCCGTCGAGTGCGGCGCCGCCTCCCTCGCCATGGTGCTCGGCCACTACGGCCGCCATGTCCCGCTGGAGGAGCTCCGCATCGCCTGCGGTGTCTCCCGCGACGGCTCGCGGGCGAGCAACCTGCTCAAGGCGGCACGGAGTTACGGGCTGACCGCCAAGGGCATGCAGATGGACCTCGCGGCGCTCGCCGAGGTGCGCGCCCCGGCCATCCTGTTCTGGGAGTTCAACCACTACGTCGTCTACGACGGCATGGGCCGCCGCTTCGGCCGGCGCGGGGTGTACATCAACGATCCCGCCAAGGGCCGCCGGTTCGTGCCCATGGAGGAGTTCGACGGCAGCTTCACCGGTGTGGTGCTGGTGCTGGAGCCGGGCGACGGCTTCAGCAGGGGCGGCCGCAAGCCCGGTGTGCTCGGCGCGATGCCCGCCCGACTGCGCGGTACGGCGGGCACCCTGCCCGCGGCGGTGCTGGCGAGCCTCCTGCTGGTCGCGGTGGGCGCGGCGGTGCCGGCGCTGAGCCGTACCTACATCGACATGTTCCTGATCGGGGGCCAGACCTCGCTGCTCGGCGTGCTGTTCGCGTCGATGGCGACCTGTGTGGCGCTGACCCTGGTGCTGACCTGGCTCCAGCAGGCCAACCTGCTGCACGGCCGGATCATCTCCTCCACCCTGTCCAGCGCCCGTTTCCTGCGCCATCTGCTGCGGCTGCCGGTCACCTTCTTCTCCCAGCGCTCCCCCGCCGACCTGGTGCAGCGCCTGCAGTCGAACGACCAGGTCGCCGAGACCCTGGCCCGCGACCTCGCGGCGGCGGGCGTGGACGCGATCGTGGTCGTGCTGTACGCGGTCCTGCTGTACACCTACGACCCTCAGCTCACGTTCGTCGGCATCGGCGTGGCGCTGCTGAACATCGTGGCGATGCGGCTGGTGATCCGGCTGCGCGCGACCCGTACCGCGAAGCTGCGGGCGGACAGCGCGCGGCTGACGAACACCTCCTACACCGGGCTCCAGCTCATCGAGACGATGAAGGCGACCGGCGGGGAGGACGGCTACTTCCGCAAGTGGGCGGGGCAGCACGCGGCGACGCTGGAGGAGCAGCAGAAGCTCGGGGTGCCGAGCGCCTGGCTGGGCGTGGTCGCGCCGACGCTGGCCACCTTCAACAGCGCGCTGATCCTGTGGATCGGCGGTCTCAGGGCGGTCGAGGGGCACATCTCGGTCGGTCTGCTGGTGGCGTTCCAGGCCCTGGTGGCCCGCTTCACCGCGCCGCTCACCCGGCTCAACGGCGTGGCGGGCCGCATCCAGGACTTCGCGGCCGACGTGGCCCGGCTGAAGGACGTGGAGAACTTCCAGGCCGACCCGCTGTACGCGCGTCCCGGCGGCGCCGATTCCACCCGCAGGCTGCGCGGGCACGTGGAGCTGGAGGGCGTCACCTTCGGCTACAGCCCGCTGGACAAGCCGCTGCTGACGGACTTCGGCCTCACGGTGGGGCCGGGGCAGCAGGTGGCGCTGGTGGGAGGGTCGGGCAGCGGCAAGTCGACGGTGTCCCGGCTGATCTCGGGTCTGTACTCGCCCTGGGAGGGCGTGATCCGGATCGACGGCCGCAGGCTGGAGGACATCCCGCGCGGCGCGCTCGCCGCCTCGGTGTCCTTCGTCGACCAGGACGTGTTCCTCTTCGAGGGCTCGGTCCGCGACAACGTGGCGCTGTGGGACCCCTCGATCCCGGACGAGGCCGTGGAGGAGGCGCTGCGGGACGCGGCGCTGTACGACGTGGTGGCGCGCAGGCCGGGCGGGGTGCACAGCAAGGTCGAGCAGGACGGCCGCAACTTCTCCGGCGGCCAGCGCCAGCGGCTGGAGATCGCGCGGGCGCTGGTGCGCCGCCCCAGCATCCTGGTACTGGACGAGGTGACCAGCGCGCTGGACGCCGAGACGGAGCTGACGGTGATGGACAACCTGCGCCGGCGCGGCTGCGCCTGTGTGGTGATCGCCCACCGGCTGTCCACGGTCCGCGACAGCGACGAGATCGTGGTGCTCCAGCACGGCACGGTCGTGGAGCGGGGCAGGCACGAGGAGCTGGTGGCGCGCGGTGGCGCGTACGCGGCGCTGGTCAGGGAGCGATGAGATGACGTCCACGCACGACGGTGATCTGGTGCTGGGCGCCCTCGGCTCGCTGGGTACGCGGGTCGACTGCGCCGGGCTGAACCGGCTGGATCTCGAGGGACCGCAGGTGCTCTGGCTGGTGGCGGCCGGCGCGCTCGACCTGTTCGCGGTGGACGCCGCCGAGCAGGGCCACTGGCACCACCTGGGCCGGGTCGAGGCGGGCACACTGCTGCTCGGCCCGGTCGCCGGTCCCCAGCACACCCTGGTGGCCCGCCCGGTGCGGGACTGTGTGGTGCACCGGGTGGACCTGCGCGAGCTGTACCAGGGCGCGCAGACCGAGACCTGGTCCTACGACGAGTACGGCAACCCGCAGTACGTACCGCCCTCCTCCAGCCCGCTGGAGTACGCCCTCGCGCTCGGCGTCGGCCGGGGGCTGTCGGTGCTGTTCCAGGCGCCGCTCGCCGAGGACCGGTCGGTGGCGCCCTCGGACGACGACGTGTTCTGGATGCAGGTGCCGCCGGGCAGCGTGCAGTACGGCTCGGTGTACGGCGCGGAGGCGGCGGCCGACCTGCTGATGGACCCGGGGCTGTGGCAGAGCCTGGTCGACCAGCAGTACCGGTTGCTGACCGCGCTGGACCGCTGGATCGAGCAGCTAGAGCGCACCCACGAGACGCGGGCGGCGGCCGGTATCAAGGCGGGTGAGGCGGTACGCGCCCAGGCCGACCAGACCCTGCTCGCCTCCATCGGCAAGCGCTCGGACCGGCGGACGACGGCGGCCGACGCGGACGCCGGGTACGCGGCCTGCAAGCTGGTCGCGCAGGCGGCCGGGATCACGCTGGCCGACCCGGCGCGCGGGATCGGCGAGAGCGAGCGGCTGGACCCGGTGGAGCGGGTGGCGCTGGCCTCGCGGGTCCGGGTCCGGGCGGTGCGGCTGGAGGGCCGCTGGTGGCGGGAGAACGTGGGCCCGCTGGTCGGTCACCGGGCGCTGTCCGGGGCGCCGGTGGCGTTGCTGTGGCGGCGGGGCGGCTATGTGGCCGTACAGCCGGCGACCGGCCGGGAGACGCCGGTGGAGAAGGCGAACGCGGAGGAGTTCGAGCCGCGTGCGGTGATGTTCTACCGGCCGCTGCCCGAGAAGCGGCTCGGCCCGCTGGGCCTGCTCCGGTTCAGCCTGGGCGGGACGCGGAACGACCTGCTGAACCTTCTGCTGGCGGGGCTGGTCACGGTGGCGATCGGCGCGCTGGTGCCCATCGCCACCGGCAAGGTGCTCGGCGAGTACGTACCGCAGGCGCGGGAGAACCTGATCGCGCAGGTGTGTCTCGCGGTGATGCTCAGCGGGGTGGTGTCGGCGGCGTTCACGCTGCTGGAGAACCTCACCATTCTGCGGCTGGAGGGGCGGATAGAGGGATCGCTCCAGCCGGCGGTCTGGGACCGGCTGTTGCGGCTGCCGACCCGGTTCTTCAGCGGGCGCTCCACCGGTGAGCTGGCCAGTGCCGCGATGGGCATCAGCTCGATCCGGCGGCTGCTGGCGGGCGTCGGCCCCGTGGTGGCGCAGTCGGTGACGATCGGCGCGATGAACGTCGGCCTGCTGCTCTACTACAGCGTGCCGATGGCGATGGCCGCGATCGCGATGCTCCTGGTGATCGGCGCCGTCTTCACCGGGCTCGGGCTGTGGCAGGTGCGCTGGCAGCGGCGGCTCGTGACCCTCGGCAACAAACTGAACAACCAGGCGTTCCAGACCCTGCGCGGGCTGCCCAAGCTGCGGGTGGCCTCGGCGGAGAACTACGCCTACGCCGCCTGGGCCCGTGAGTTCGCGCGCAGCCGGGAGCTCCAGCAGAAGGTCGGCCGGATCAAGAACCTCAGCTCGGTGCTGGGCGCGGTGTATCTGCCGGTGTGCACGCTGGTGATGTTCATGCTGCTGGCGGGCCCGGCGAAGGGCGCGATGTCGGCGGCGTCGTTCCTCACCTTCAGCACGGCGGTGACGATGGTGCTGACCTCGGTCACCCAGTTGACCGGCGCCTTCGTGTCGGTGGTGGCGGCGCTCCCGCTGTTCGAGGAGCTGCGCCCGGTGCTGGACGCCACCCCGGAGGTGCGGGCGGGCAGCACCCGGCCGGGCCCGCTGACCGGCGCGCTGGAGGCCCGGCGACTGTCCTTCCGGTACTCCGACGACGGCCCGCTGGTCCTGGACGACGTGTCCTTCGCGGTGCGGCCGGGAGAGTTCGTCGCGGTGGTCGGCCCGAGCGGCTGCGGCAAGTCCACCCTGCTGCGCCTGCTGATCGGCTTCGACAAGCCGGTCTCCGGCAGTGTGCTGTACGACGGCCAGGATCTCGGCGCGCTGGACCAGTCCGCGGTGCGGCGGCAGTGCGGGGTGGTGCTCCAGCACGCGCAACCGTTCAACGGTTCCATCCTGGACGTGGTCTGCGGCACCGAGCCGTACTCGCCGGAGGAGGTCATGGCGGCGATCGAGCTGGCGGGCCTGGGGGAGGACGTGCGGCGGATGCCGATGGGGCTGCACACGATCGTCGCCGGGAGCGGCGCGGTCTCCGGCGGGCAGCGCCAGCGGCTGATGATCGCCCAGGCGTTGATCCGCCGGCCGCGCATCCTCTTCTTCGACGAGGCGACCAGCGCCCTGGACAACGACACCCAGCGCACGGTCATCGAGTCCACCCGCAAGCTGAACGCGACCCGGGTGGTGATCGCCCACCGGCTGTCCACCGTGATGGACGCGGACCGGGTGGTGGTGATGGAGGACGGCAAGGTGATCCAGCAGGGCACTCCCGCCGAACTCCTCGCCGACACCGGCGGCCGGCTGCACGAACTGGTGCGCAGGCAGCTCGCGTAGGGGTGGAAGTGCCGCTTCCCGGCCAGGCCCCCCACGGGCCTGGCCGGGAAGCGGCTGTGGGTCCGGAAGGCGGCGGCCCCACTCCGCCTCACCCTCCCGGTACGGGATCGCCGGTCGCTCCGCCCCAGGGGCCGCACTCCCCAGTTGCGAAACCGACCCTGCGGCACGGAGTCCGTGCGATCCCGGTCTAGAACGCGAAGACGCTGCTGCCGAGCGCGTCCTTCGCGCAAGCGTTGCCGAACGTGCGCTCGTAGGCGACCCGTTGGCCCTGCCAGACACCCTGGACGGTGACGACCACGGGGTCGTACAAGCGGGTGCAGTGGACGTCGGCGCGGGCCTTGAGGGCGGCGAAGTCGCCTCCTATGCCGCGCAGTTCGGCACAGGCTTCCGCCGCGGCCGGGTGGGTGCCGGTGGCCGTCGGGGCGCAGCTCAGGGTGACGGCGCGCTCCGGGGTGACCGTGGTCGCGCTGTCGCCGTGCCCGGTGGTGAGGACCAGTGCCGTGGGCGCGTACAGGGAGGCAGGCGCGGCTACGGCAGAACCGGTCAGGGGTCCGCAGACGGCGGCGGCGGTGAGGCCGAGGGCCGCGGCCCAGCGCGCGGTGTTCCGCATGGTGTGCATCCTTCCGCTCGATTTTGAGGGTGTGCCGCCCATTGCCCGGTGGGGCGCCGCGACGGCGAGCGCCACTCTGCCGAGTCCGCAGCCGGAACACACATCCCACCCATGACTTTCAGTAACATTGCGTATTGAATCAGTGGCGCGAAGTCACGGAATTCGAACACGTCGGCCCCTCAACGCCGGGCTTTGCGGCCGCAGGGCTCGGCTCGATGGCCGGAACTCACCACCTGAGCAATCGGCCTGAAACATTCCGCCCGTCCGCACGGGGGCCGCTTTCACGATCCGCCCGTGACACTTTCACGATTCCTCGCGTTCGCACGGGTTTCGCCGGGCCCTCCGGATGGCCGAACCCTCCACCGGGGCGGCCGGGGATGGATGAAACATCCCCTGGCTCGCCGTGCCGATCCGGCCGTACGGCCGGCGGACCCCGTCTCAGGACCCCCGGTTGACCTCACAGCACCCCGGCTCCCCCGCCCCGGCGCCCTCCCTCACCGAGATCGAGCCCCACGGAGTCGAGCGCATCCCCGACGCGGAGCGCACCGCGACCCCGTTCGGCCCGTTCCGCGTCGCCTTCGGGGGCGCCAACGCCTTCTCCACCTGCGTCCTGGGCGCGTTCCCCATCCTCTTCTCGGGCGATGTTCTGGCGCGGGATGACCGCGTGGTGGGTGTCGGCGGCCCTCGGCATCCTCTGCACCGACATCCCCGGTCAGTTCGTCGACCCGCTGGGCGACCTGGCCAACGGGGTCGACATCAGCCTGCCGCTGCTCAGTCGGGCTTGCCCAGCAGCCGGGTCACCTCTTCCCCCGTCTCCGGGGTGAGGCGGCCCTCGCACTGGAGGCCGAGGGTGCGGGCCAGGTCCGCGCCCTGGAGGTCGACCAGGGCCTCCGCCAGCTCCGCGAAGGACGCCGCCGCCGTACGGCCGCGGACGACACCCGTCGCCAGCGTGGCGGCGCCCACCAGCGCGGCGGGCCACCACCACACGGCCGGCAGCAGGTAGGCCAGGCCCCAGGCTGTGAGCCGGGCGGCGGTACTCAAGGCAGTGCGTGCCGTGCCCAGTTCGGCGCGGGTGCTGTCGGGGGCGAGGAGCCAGAGATGGGGCCAGGCGACGGTCAGGTCCAGGCGGTACGCCCGCCACACGCGCCGGTCCGGGGTCGTGACCCGGTCTCCGGTCCAGAAGGGGTGGCGCGGCGCCACGAGCCCGACCTCGTTGCGCCGGGCGTACCACGCCTCCGCCTCCTCCACCAGGGCGTCCGCGTCGGCCGCACCGCCCAGCCGGGCCCGGCCGGCCGCGACCAGGGCCGTACGGTAGGCACCGTCGGCGGCCCGCCATCCGCGCGCCCGGCGCTCCGTC
>NZ_WWKH01000719.1:0-860 GCF_009865595.1 Streptomyces sp. SID1328
GACCCGGCCGCCTTCAAGGTCGTCCCCGCCCGGCACCCCGCCCGCTGGGCCGGGGCCGCCGCCGTCCTCGTGCTGGTCGCCCAGTTCACGCACGGGCTCGCCACCAACCCGGTCTGGGAATGGCGGGTCTTCGGCGACTACGTGCTGTCCGAGACGATCGTCCAGGCCGTCTGGGTCACCCTCCAACTCACCGCCTACGCCACCGTGCTGGGCTTCCTCCTGGGCACCGTGCTGGCCTTCATGCGGCTCTCGCACAGCCCGGTGCTGCAGACCGTCGCCTGGACCTACATCTGGGTGTTCCGGTCCATCCCGATGATCGTGCAGCTCGTGTTCTGGTTCAATCTGAGCGCCCTGTACGAACGCCTCGGCATCGGCATCCCCTTCGGTCCCGTCTTCTGGTCCGTCGACAGCGACAGCCTGATCGGCACCATCGGCGCCGCCGTCATCGGCCTCACCCTCCACCAGGCCGCCTACGCCGCCGAGATCGTCCGGGGCGGAGTCCTCTCCGTCGACTCCGGACAGCGCGAGGCCGCCGCCGCGCTCGGCATACCCCGGCTGCGGCAGATCCGCCGGATCGTGCTGCCCCAGGCCATGCGTGCCATCCTGCCCACCGCCGGCAACGAGATCATCGGCCTGCTCAAGGGCACCTCGGTGGTCTACGTGATGGCCATCGGCGAGCTGTTCTACCAGGTCCAGGTCGTCTACGGCCGCAACGGCCGGGTCATCCCGCTGCTGCTCGTCGCCACCGCCTGGTACGTCCTGCTGACCTCGCTGCTGTCGGTCGCCCAGTACTACGTGGAGCGCCGCTACGCCCGCGGCGCCGACCGCACCCCGCCGCCCACCCCGCTCCAGCGGGCCCG
>NZ_WWKH01000720.1:0-3293 GCF_009865595.1 Streptomyces sp. SID1328
CAGGCGGGCGCCGGGGATCAGGCCGGTGCCGGGGACCAGGCGGGCGCCGGGGATCAGGCCGGTGCCGGGGACCAGGCGGGCGCCGGGGATCAGGCCGGTGCCGGGGACCAGGCGGGCGCCGGGGATCAGGCCGGTGCCGGGGACCAGGCGGGCGCCGGGGATCAGGCCGGTGCCGGGGACCAGGCGGGCGCCGGGGATCAGGCCGGTGCCGGGGACCAGGCGGGCGCCGGGGATCAGGCCGGTGCGGGCGACCAGGCCGGTGCCGGTGACCAGGCTGGTGCCGGTGACCAGGCGGGCGGCGACCAGATCGGCGGCGCCGACGACCAGGCCGGCGCGGGTGCGGGAGCCGCTCAGGAGCAGGGCACCAAGCACCACCACCGCAACCGTCCGCAGGGCGGAACCGCCTCCAACTGACCCACCGGGTCCGGCCCTTCGGCGGAAGGGCCGGACCCTCCGCGCGCCGGACGCTCAACTCCCTTCCTGCGCACGGAGCAACAGCACCGCCACGTCGTCCACCCGGTCCCGCCCCGCCGTGCCGTGCCGGACCAGTGCGTCCGCCAGCTCCTCCAGGGGACCGTCGCCCGCCTCGGAGAACAGCGCGCCCAGGTCGGTCAGCGCGTCCTCGATGTCCACACCGGGCGACTCCACCAGCCCGTCCGTATAAAGGGCGAGCACCGAGCCCGGCGCCAGCGGCACCTCCGTCGTCGGGTACGCCGCCTCCGAGTCGATGCCGAGCAACGGGCCCCCGGCCAGGTCCAGCACCCGTACCCGCCCGTCCGGACGTCTGAGCAGCGGCGGCGGATGACCGGCCCGCGCCATCACGGCACGGCCGTGCGCGGGGTCGAGGCGGAGATAGAGGCAGCTGGCGAACAGCTCGGTACCGAGGTCGATCAGCAGCCGGTTGATGCTGCCCATCACCTCACCCGGCGCCTGTCCCACCGTGCTGTACGCGCGGACACCGGTGCGGATCTGCCCCATCAGCGCCGCCGCTGTCACGTTGTGCCCCTGGACGTCGCCGATCACCGCGGACGCCCGTGGCCGGGTCGGCACCAGGTCGTAGAAGTCGCCGCCGATGTCCATGCCCCGCGTCGCCGGGAGATAGCGCGCGGCCGCCTCGATGCCGGGCGGCGGGGACAGCGAGTGCGGCAGCAGCGCCTCCTGGAGCCCGTGCGCCAGCCGGTGCTTGGCGTCGTACAGCATCGTCCGCTCCAGCGCCTGGGCGATCAGCCCGCCGAGGCTGGTCAGCACCGCCCGCTCCTCGGCGGGGAAGGAGCGCGGCTCCGCGTACGCCAGCACACACGTCCCCACCCGGCGCCCGGACGCGACCAGCGGCAGGAAAGCCCAGGCCGCGAAGCCGTCACGGGACTCGCGTCGCACGGGATACAGCCGCTCCAGCTGCTCCAGCGACTCGAAGAACGCGGGCACTCCACTGCTCAACGCCTGGGTGCCCGGGGTGCGTTCGCTCAGCGGCATCCCGTCGAACCACCCGGCCACCCGCTCGTCCGCATAGCCGCGGTGCCCGAGCACCCGCATCCGTCCCTCCTCGGCGGCGAGCAGCATCAGCGCATGACTGCCGACCGCCGGCCCCACCTCGTCCGCGACCAGCTGGACCAGATCGTCCACCGCCACCGCCTCGGTCAGCGCCCCCGTCAGGCTCAGCAGCCGCGAGATCGTCACCAGCCGGTGCGGCCGTGCCCCGGCCGGCACACCCATGTGCTCGGTCAGCACCCGGACCCGCGTGATGCGCACGCTCACCCCGGTGCTGCCCGGATAGAGCCGGAAGGACAGCCAGTGGCCGGGCGGCCGCAGCGCCACGAAGGAGGCCGGACGGCGGCTGATCAGCGCCGCCCGGTAACGGTCCTCGTACAGCGGGTCGTTTAGCCACGGCACCGACACCCAGGGCAGCGTGCCGAGGAGTTCGGTGGCGGGACGGCCGAGGAGTTCGGCGGCGGCCGCGTTGACGTGCCCGATCCGGCCGTGCAGGTCGAGCGACACGAGCCCGTACGGCAGCCGGGCCACCATCCGCGCCGCCTCCACCGGCCCCAGCGTGTCGACGACGGCCGCGTCCGGTGTCGCCACCAGATCCCGCTCGGAGCCCAGCGGCAGATTCTCGGCCGACGCCCGCGCCAGCACCCGGGTCAGCCGCTCGCACCCCGCCGCCAGCAGCGTCCGCTCCCGCTCGGTCAGCTCCGGGCCGTGCCCGGCCGGCCAGGTCACGAACACCGAGCCGAGCACGACGTCGTCCATGGCCAGCGGCAGTGCCGCCAGTGCGAAGGGGTACGGCAGCACCACCGCGACGCGCGGGAAGCGGCGCGCCATTTCCTCGCCGCCGCCCACCCACACCGGCCGCCGCTGCCGCACCGCCTGTGCGACCGGGATCGGCGCGCTCACCCCGACCCGCTCCCACGGCGCGGCGAACGCCCTGGGCAGGCCAGCCATCACCGCCATCTCCAGCACCGGCACATCGGGCCGCAGCAGGTAGACCGCGCCCGAGTGCGCGCCCACGTCCTCCATCATCGAGGCCAGGGCGATCGACAGTGGCGGCCGCCCGGCCCCCGGCGTCTCCCGTGCGGGGTCCGGCGTGTCGGACACGCCGACCACCTCCTCGTACGGCCCTCGCGCCCCGGACTGCGGACGGGTCCCATTGCTGGGGGGTACGCCGAGTACCCCCTCCCCACACCGCTCACGCCGGGCGGCGGAAAAGGCTGATACGCGTACGTGCGAGGCCTTCGGGTCAATCGCGCGGTAGGGAAAAACCGCGCGGGGTCGGTGCACAGGGGCTGCGCCACGCGCCCGTACGCGCTGTAATGGCCAACGTGGCGAGTGAGGGTGCTGCGGTGCGCAGGACGGGAGCCGGGCGGGCCGAGCACGTCCTCGCCACACTCATGGCCACGCCCGCCTCCTCCGACCGGCTCCGCCGCGTGCTGGAACAGGCCCTCGTCCTCGCCGGTGCCTCGTTCGCCGGTGTGTACGCCCCCGGTGCCGACCCCGCCGTCCTGTGCCTGGCCGAGTCCGTGGGACTGCCTGGCTCGCTGTACGGTCTGCGCGACGGCTACCCCGCCGACGGCGGCGCCCCGGTCGCCGAGACCCACCGCACCGGCCGCCCTCTCTGGCTCGGCCCCGGCGAAGTGGCCGACCGCGCCGAGGGCCGCCGTACCCCGGCACCCGACTTCTCCCTCGCCGCCCTGCCCCTCGCCGGGCCGGGCGGCGGCTCGCTGCTGGCGGTCGCGGAACGGCCCGAGGGGTTCGACGCCGGGGAGAGGGCCGCGCTGGAACGCATCGCCCGCGCCGTC
>NZ_WWKH01000074.1:0-269 GCF_009865595.1 Streptomyces sp. SID1328
AGGTGAGCCGGGTCGAGCTGGGCTGGCCGGCCGGGCTGCCCGACGGCGGACGGCACGGCTTCACCCCGGCCCATCGCGCCCGGCTGGAGGCCGCGCTGCCCGGCATGGCCGCCCGGATCGCCGACGCGCTGCCCGACGGCTCCCGCCGGGTGCTGGTGCTGGGCTTCGAGGAGCTGATGTACGCCCCGCTGCGGCTCGCGGCCGAGCTGGAGCGGACCGTACCGGCCGAGGTGCGCTACTCCACCACCACCCGTTCCCCCGTGCTCGCC
>NZ_WWKH01000721.1:0-9664 GCF_009865595.1 Streptomyces sp. SID1328
TCGATGCGCGCACCGTCGCCGGTGACGGCCACGACGGTGCCGTTCTCGCGGCTGACGGACTCGACGGAGGTGCCGGTGCGCACGTCCACGCCCGCCTCGGTGAGCGCCTGCGCGACCAGTTCCCCGGCGAACGGCTCCATCCGGCTGAGCAGGCCCTTGCCCCGGACCAGCAACGTGACCTGCGAGCCGAGCGCCTGCCAGGCGGTGGCCATCTCGGTGGCGACGACACCGCCGCCGACCACGATCAGCCGGCCCGGCACGGTCTGCGAGCTGGTCGCCTCCCGGCTGGTCCAGGGCCGTACTTCGTCGAGGCCGGGCAGGCCGGGGAGCTGGGCGCGGGTGCCGGTGGCGACGACCACCGCCTGCCGGGCGGTGAGCGTGGTGACCGTGCCGTCCTCGGCGGTGACCGTGACCGTGCGGGGGCCGGCGAGGCGGCCGTGGCCCCGGTGGAGCGCGATCCCGGTGCCCTCCAGCCAGTGAACCTGGCCGTCGTCCTTCCAGTGGGAGGCGAAGTCGTCGCGGCGGGCGAGCACCGCGCGGGCGTCGAGCGGGCCCTGGTTGGCGGGGGCGAGACCGGGGAGGCGGCGGGCGTCGGCCTGGGCGATGACCGGCCTGAGCAGCGCCTTGCTGGGCATGCAGGCCCAGTACGAGCACTCACCGCCCACCAGCTCGTTCTCCACGATCGCGGTGCTGAGCCCGGCCGCGTGGGCGCGGTCGGCGGCGTTCTCCCCCACGGGCCCGGCCCCGAGCACCACGACGTCGTACGCGATGGTTTCCGTTTCCGTCATGCGGCCAGTGTGGTGGGTGGGCGTCCCGGAGGCCACATGATCCGGGCCCGGGAGTGCCGGAAGGTTTCCTTGAGGGGAAGCTGTAGGGGACGGACGCGGGGAAGACGGGGCACTACGGCCGGAATAGGCACCGTGGCGGGCATGTTTCCGCCGGTGGCACTACCTCCACACCAGGAAGAGGGATCACACCATGAGCGGCACCGTGGAGCTGACCAAGGAGAACTTCGACCAGACGGTGGCGGACAACGAGTTCGTTCTCATCGACTTCTGGGCCGACTGGTGCGGACCGTGCAAGCAGTTCGCGCCGGTGTACGAGAAGGCGGCCGAGGAGAACCCCGACCTGGTGTTCGCCAAGGTCGACACCGAGGCCCAGCCGGAGCTGGCGCAGGCGTTCGGCATCCAGTCGATCCCCACGCTGATGATCGTCCGCGACCAGGTGGCGATCTTCGCGCAGCCGGGCGCGCTGCCCGAGCCCGCGCTCACGGACGTCATCGACCAGGCCCGCAAGCTGGACATGGACGAGGTCCGCAAGGACATCGCGGCCCAGGGCCAGGGCGAGGACCGGCAGCCCGGCGGCGAGTGACCTAGCTCGACGCCCGGTGGATCAGCGTGGCGTCCAGCACGGTGCGGACCTCGGGTTCGGCGCCGGGCCGGCGTACGGCGTGATCGACCAGTTCGGCGAGTTCGCGGCCGGAGGGCAGTTCGAGGCGGACGGTGCTGAGCCGGGGTCGTAGCAGGCGGCCGAGCATCAGGTCGTCGGCGCCGACCACGGCGATGTCCGCCGGGACGCGCAGCCCCGCGTCCTGCAGGGCGCGCATCAGGAGCATCGCGTACTCGTCGTTGTGTGCGAAGACGGCGTCGAGGCCCAACTCGGGCAGCCGGGCGGCCAGTTCACTGGCCGCCCGTTCCGTGTACGCGAGGGGCAAGCCGGTCACGGTCGCGTCGGTGCCCTGGAGGGCGCGGCGGACGCCGTCGAGGCGGGGGTGGGAGTAGAACTCCAGGCCGGGTTCCTCGGGGAGAATCACCCCGAGGCGGCGGCGGCCCCGGTCGTAGAGGTGTGCGGCGGCGCGGTGACCGACGACGGTGTGGTCCATCAGCAGGGCGTGCGCACCCTCGACGGGTGTGGGCCCGAGGGTCACCACGGCGCGGGCACCGGCCCTCTTGAGCACCGCTACCCCGTGCGGGCCGAGCCCGGAGCCGGGAGCGAGGACGGCGACGGGGCGTAACTCGGCCCAGGCACGGGCGGCTTCGTCGCCCTGGCCGACGGCGCCGTGCTGGACGACGGTGTAGTCGAGCCGGCCGAGAGCGGCCTGGAGTTCGCCGAGGAAGCGGTGATGGAGGGGGCCCACCGGGACGGCCGGGGCGGGCATCAGGACCATGCGGCTGTGTCCGGCGCGCAGGGTGCGGGCGGCGGCGTGGGGCACGTACCCGAGTTCCCGGGCGGCGGCGTGGACGCGGCGGCGGGTGGGCTCGCTGATCCGTACGGCGTCGGTGTCGTTGAGGACGTAGGACACGGTCGCGCGCGAGACGCCCGCCAGGCGGGCCACGTCGGCGCTCGTGGGCGTGTTCGGTATCTGCACCATGACAGAGCGCATCCTGGCAGAGGCCGCGGGGGCGGCCTCGGGCGGGGCGAGGTCGTACAGGACTGGACGAAAGCACGACGCTGGCTGGCGAACATACGACACGGCTGGCGAACATGTTCGCCACGAACTTGTTCGGAGCGAACACGTTCGTTACTGTCGAGCCATGACCCCACCTCCCCCCGGCTCCCGCAGGGAGCGACCCGCCAAGCCCGCCCTCACCCGAGAGGGCATCGTGGCCGCCGCGCTGGCCGTCCTGCGCGCCGAGGGGCTGCGCAAGGTGACCATGCGGCGGCTGGCCCAGGAACTCGACACCGGCCCGGCCTCGCTCTACGTCTACGTCCGCAACACCCACGAACTGCACGCGGCCGTGCTGGACGAACTGCTCGGCACCCTCCCGCCCGTCTCCGCCGAGGGCACGTGGCGGGAGCGCCTGGAGCAAGTGCTCACCTCCTGTACGGCGATGCTGCTGGCCCACCCCGAACTGGCGCGCTCCGCGCTGACCGCGCGGCCGAGCGGGCCGCACTACCTGAACCTGATCGAGACCCTGCTCGCACTGCTCGCCGAGGGCGGGGTGCCGCGCGATCGGGCGGCCTGGGGTGTCGACCTGCTGCTCCAGCACGCCACCGCGACCGCCGCCGAGCATGCCGGCGAGGAGCCGGCGGACGACTGGCAGAACCTGATCGGCACCTTGCGCGAGGTGTCCGAGCGGACCCACCCGCACATCGCGGGCAGCGCCGATGTGCTGCTCTCGGGCACACCCGAGAACCGGCTCTCGTGGGCCTTCCAGACCCTGATCAACGGCATCGAGCGGACCGCCGTACCCGAATGAGCCACCAGGAGACCTCCATGACCGGAACCACCACCCCGCTCCCCCACCACCCGATAGCCGTGATCGGCGCCGGACTCGGCGGACTCACGCTCGCGCGGGTGTTGTACGCGCACGGCGTCGAGGCGGCGGTGTTCGACCTCGACGCCTCGGCGGAGGCGCGGACACAGGGCGGGATGCTCGACATCCACGACGACACCGGGCAGGAGGCGCTGCGCGCGGCCGGGCTGCACGAGGCGTTCCTCGCACGGGTCCACGCGGGCGGCCAGGCCACCCGTGTCCTGGACCGGCACGCCGAGGTGCACTGGTCGCAGGCGGACGACGGCACGGGCGGCCGCCCCGAGATCGACCGGGGCGAACTGCGCGCGCTGCTGCTGGAGTCACTGCCCGAGGGGCTCATCCGCTGGGGCGCCAAGGTGACCGGCGCCCGTGCGCTGGACGGCGGCCGGCACGAGGTGACGCTCGCCGACGGCACCGCCTTCACCACCGGCCTGCTCATCGGCGCGGACGGCGCGTGGTCGCGGGTGCGGCCGCTGGTGTCGGACGCGGTGCCCGTCTACACCGGGGTGTCCTTCGTGGAGGCGGACCTGCACTCGGCCGACACCCGGCACCCGGTCGGCGCCCAACTGGTCGGCGGCGGCATGCTGTTCGCCCTCGGTGCCGGCCGCGGCTTCCTGGCGCACCGGGAGCCGGACGGCAGCCTGCACGTGTACGCCGCCGTCGAGGCCCCGGAGAAGTGGCTGGACGGCATCGACTTCACCGACACCGAGGCGGCCGCGCGGACGGTGCTCAAGGAGTTCGACGGCTGGCACGAGGATCTGCGGGCCCTGGTCGCGGACGCCGACGCGCCCCTGGTCCCCCGCCGCATCCACGCCCTCACCGTCGGCCACCGCTGGCCGCGCACGCCGGGCGTCACCCTCCTCGGCGACGCGGCCCACCTGATGTCCCCGTTCGCCGGCGAGGGCGCCAACCTGGCCCTGACCGACGGCGCCGGCCTGGCCCGCGCCCTCCTCTCCCACCCCGGCGACGCGGAGGCCGCGCTCGCCGCCTACGAGGAGCGGATGTTCCCGCGCGCCGAGCACTCGGCCGCGGACTCGGCCCTCATGGGCGGGATGCTGTTCCGGCCGGACGCGCCGGAGCGGCTGTCGGCGATGTTCGCGGGGCACCAGCCGTGGGCCGGGCAGCGGTGATCCGGTCGGCCAGGTCGCACCAGCCCGCCTCCACCCGCGCCATCGGCATGCCGAGCTGGCGGGTCAGATGGTGGATCAGGGCCGGGTCCAGGTAGGCCAGCAGGACCGGGACGAGGAGTTCGCAGTCCTCGCCGGGCAGCAGTTGGCGCAGCAGCACCAGCAGGTGGGCGCGCATGGCCTGGTTGGAGGGGTGCAGATGGCGCCGGGTGGGCTCGGGCAGCGCGGCCAGTTGCAGGTCGAGCTGGTCGGCGCAGAGGTGCAGCACCGCGACACCGAAGGCGTGCAGCCGCTCGCGCGGGGGTGCGCCGGGCCCCAGCGGGGGCGGGCCGGCGAGGAAGTCGGCCTGGAGCCGGGCGGAGGAGTGGTCCAGCAGGGCGGTGAGGAGCCCGGTGCGGTCGCCGAAGCGGCGGAAGACGGTGCCCTTGCCGACCTTGGCCGCGGTGGCGACGGCCTCCATGGTCACCCCGGCCACCCCGTGCTCGGCGATCAGCCGGGCGGCGGCCTCCAGCAGCCGGGCCCGGTTGCGGGCGGCGTCGGCGCGCAGGCACGGCTCCTCGGGGCCCGTGCCGACCTCCAGCAACCGGGTTGTGTCGACGGGCTCCTCAGGCTGCGGGCAGGGCGGCAGGGCGCTGGACATGAAGACAGCGTAAAGCATGGGGAACAAAACTGGACCCCGGTCCGGTTAGGGTGGTAGAAAATTAAACGGACCCCGGTCCGGATCGTTTCCAGCGTGTTTCACCACCCCTTGGAGTACCTCATGTCCGTTCGCATCCTCGCGCTCGTCGGCAGCCTCCGCGCCGGTTCGCACAACCGCCAGCTCGCCGAGGCGGCCGCCAAGCTCGCCCCCGAGGGCGCCGAGGTCGTGATCTACGAGGGTCTGGCCGACGTTCCGTTCTACAACGAGGACACCGACGTCGAGGGCCAGGTCCCGGCCGCCGCCGCCGAGCTGCGTGCCGCCGCCCAGGCCGCCGACGCGTTCCTCGTCTTCTCCCCCGAGTACAACGGCACGATGCCGGCCGTGCTGAAGAACGCCATCGACTGGCTGTCCCGCCCCTACGGCGCCGGCGCCTTCGGCGGCAAGCCCGTCGCCGTCATCGGCACCGCCTTCGGCCAGTACGGCGGCGTGTGGGCGCAGGACGACACCCGCAAGGCCGTGGGCATCGCGGGCGGCAAGGTGATCGAGGACATCAAGCTCTCCATCCCCGGCTCCGTGACCCGCTTCGCCGAGACCCACCCGTCCGACGACGCCGAGGTCGCCGGCCAGCTGACCGAGGTCGTCTCCCGCCTCCACGGCACCGTGGGCGACGTCATCGCCGCCTGACCTTTCGTACGCGAGAGGGCCGGAGTCCACTGGGCTCCGGCCCTCTCGCGCGTGCTGGACCTACTTGGCGAACGCGTCCACTCCCGTCAGCTCCGCCGACAGGGTCCACAGGCGGGCCGCCTGTCCGGGGTCGGTGGCCCAGTCCTTGACGCCGGTCCAGGTGCCGTCCTCCGGGGCGGGCTCGGCGACGTCGCAGTCCTCCAGGTACAGGCCGCCCAGACCGTCGAGCCGGGGCGAGGTCGCGGCCCAGACCTGGGTGGCCGCTCCCTGCTCCGGGGTCTTGAAGCCGGCCGGGTTCAGCGGATTGCCCTGCTCGTCGATCCAGCCGCGCTCGACCATCTCCTCCTTGGGCAGGTGCCGCTGGAGCGGGGTCATGATGCCGCCGGGGTGGAGCGAGAAGGCCCGGACACCGAAGTCCCGGCCCAGGGTGTCGAGCTGGAGGGCGAACAGCGCGTTGGCCGTCTTGGCCTGGCCGTACGCCTGCCACTTGTCGTAGCCCTCGGTCCACTGGACGTCGTCCCAGCGGACCGGCGAGAGGTGGTGGCCGCGCGAGGACACCGAGACGACGCGGGCGCCGTCACCGGAGGCGAGCGCCGGCCAGAGCCGGTTGGCGAGGGCGTAGTGGCCGAGGTGGTTGGTGGCGAACTGCGTCTCCCAGCCGGGCCCGACCCGCGTCTCCGGGCAGGCCATGATCCCGGCGTTGCCGATGAGGAGGTCGATGCCGCGGCCGGACGCCAGGAACCGCTCGGCAAAGCCGCGCACGCTGTCCAGGTCGCCGAGGTCCAGCTCGTCCACCTCGACGTGTCCGATCCCGGCCAGCTCCTGTCGGGCGACTTCCGGACGCCGGGCCGGGACGACCACATGGGCGCCCGCCCCGGCCAGCGCGCGCGTGGTCTCCAGACCGAGCCCCGAGTAGCCGCCGGTGACGATCGCCAGCCTGCCCGTGAGGTCGATGCCCCGCAGGACCTCGTCGGCGGTGCTGTCCGCGCCGAAACCCGAACCGATCTTGTGCTGTGCAGGAGTGCTCATGCCCGGAACGCTACGAATTGGAGTGCTCTCGAAGTCAAGCGGTGCACAAGGACGCGCCGGGAACCTGCGCCGGGAGGCCCGCGCACCGATCCTGGAGAGGTGAATCGCCCGCGAGGGAGGGAAGGGGCACGATCATGACCATGGACCCGCCGCCGTTCGACCCGGAACTCGCCGCCGCTCTGGAACCGCTCAAGGACGCGATGGATCCGGGCCTGACCCCGGACGGCATCGAGGCGGCGCGGGAGAACGCCGCCATGGAGGTGTTCGGCTCGCTGGACCTCACCATGGACGGCGCCTTCGAGGTCGAGGACCGCGAGGTGCCGGGCCCGCCGGGCGCCCCGGACGTCTCCCTGTACATCTGCCGCCCCGCCGCCGCCACCCCCGGCGCCCGGCTGCCGGTGATCTACTACGTGCACGGCGGCGGCATGATCCTCGGCACCAACCGCGCGGGCGTGGACGCACCGCTGTCCCTCGCGCTGGATCTGGGCGGCGCGGTGGTCGTCTCCGTGGAGTACCGGCTCGCCCCCGAGCATCCGCATCCGGCGCCGGTGGAGGACGTGTACGCCGGGCTGCTGTGGACGGCGGAGCACGCGAAGGAGCTGGGCGGCGACCCGGAGCGGATCGTCCTCGCGGGCGCCAGCGCCGGCGGCGGCCTGGCGGCCGCCGTGGCCCTGATGCTGCGGGACCGCCAAGGCCCGCCCGTGCTGGGGCAGTTGCTCAGGTATCCGATGCTGGACGACCGCAACGACACCCCTTCCAGCCGGCAGATGGCGGGCGTCGGCGTCTGGGACCGCACCGCCAACGAGACCGGCTGGAACGCCCTGCTGGGCGAGCGCCGGGGCGGCCCGGACGTCTCCCCGTACGCCGCCCCCGCCCGCGCCACCGATCTCGCCGGGCTGCCCCCGGCCTTCCTCGACGTGGGCTCGGCGGAGACCTTCCGGGACGAGGTGGTGGAGTACGCGTCCCGGATCTGGCGGAGCGGCGGGGTGGCCGAACTCCACGTCTGGCCGGGCGGCTTCCACGGTTTCGACGCCTTCGCGCCCGGGGCGGCCCTCTCGAAGGCGGCTCGCGCGGCCCAACTGGGCTGGCTGGAGCGGCTGCTCGCCGACCGGACGGAATAAACCCCGAAGCCCTGCGGGCCGTTGGCCGGCCGTTAGGGTGCACGGCGTGAGCACGTACAGCGAAGAGAACGTCCCCGGCCGCTTCGGCCCCCACGCCACCACCGAGGCCGACCCGCGCCAGGTCGGCCCGGTCGCCACGGAGTACACGCCCGAGCGTGACGGCGACCCCGATCCGGGCGAGATCGTCTGGACCTGGGTGCCGTTCGAGGAGAACGACGGCCGGGGCAAGGACCGCCCGGTGCTGGTCGTCGCGCGAGAGGCCGCCGGCACCTTCCTCGCCGTGCAGCTGTCCAGCAAGGAGCACGACGGCGAGCGGGAGTGGGTGGCGATAGGCCAGGGCCCCTGGGATCGCACCGGCCGCGACTCCTGGGTGTCCGTGGAGCGGGTGCTGCGGCTGCACGACGACGGCATGCGCCGGGAGGCGTGCGCGCTGGACCGCATGCGCTTCAACCTCGTCCGGCAGCGGCTGTACGAGCGCTACGGCTGGACCTGACCGCTTCGCAAGGCCCTCCCCCGCCGGGGCGGGCCTTGCGCGTGCTCGCGGGGGACTCACCCGGTCGGAGCAGCCCCGCCCGGACCGCCCCCGAGCCCTCCTGAGCTGCCTGAACCGCCTCCGCTCACCGCTCTCCCCGCCGTGCCCCCACGCGCCGCCGGGGTAATGCTGGTGGGGTGCCGCGAAGGCGCCCGGAACCCGGTCACACCCGGTACGGGAGGAAACGCGCGAGGAGACGGAGATGAACGATCCCGGACGTCCCACTGGGCGCTCTTGTGCGATTCGGTGCGAGGGTCTTGGGTGGAATGCGTCTCTGCCCGGCACACGCCCGGCCGGGCTCCGTCGGCACGCTGGAATCCCAGGAGAACACCGACATGTCTGACGCATCGAGTGGTGACTGTACGGAGCACCACTGCACGAAACACGACTGCACCCGGCACCGCGCGGCGGTCACGGAGGCGGAGGTGGACGCCCTGATCCGGGGCATCTGCTTCAAGACCGGCCCGCCCCGCACCCTCGGGGTGGAGGTGGAATGGCTGGTCCGTGACCCGGAGCGGCCCTGGCTCCCCGTACCGCCCGAACGGCTCGAAGCGGCCCACGCGGCCGTGCGCACCGTCCCCCTGGACTCGCCGCTCACGGTCGAGCCCGGCGGCCAGTTGGAGCTCAGCTCGCTGCCCGCCGCCTCCCTGACGGAGTGCGTCACCTCCGTCTCCGCCGACCTGACCGCGGTCCGCAAGGTCCTCGCCGGGCACGGCCTCGCCCTCCTCGGCGTCGGCCACGATCCCTGGCAGGAGCCCCGCCGCTTCCTCCGTGAACCCCGCTACGACGCCATGGAGGCGTGCCTGGACCGCACCGGACGGGCCGGCCGCCACATGATGTGCGCCTCGGCCTCCGTGCAGGTCTGCGTGGACGCCGGGTACGAGGAGCCGGGCCCGCTGGGCTACGAACGGCGCTGGTGGCTGGCGCACCAGCTCGGCGCGGTCCTGGTGGCCGCGTTCGCCAACTCCCCGCTCGCGTCACGCCGGCCCACCGGCTGGTGCTCCACCCGGCAGCTCCACTGGATGGAGATCGGCCCCGGCCGGGCCGGGGCTCCCCCGACCGACGGCGAACCGCGGGCCGACTGGGCCCGGCACGTGCTGGACTCCCCGGTGATGTGCGTCCGCCGCGACGAGGGCCCCTGGGACGTGCCGGAGGGGCTGACCTTCCGCGAGTGGACCCGGTCGCGGGCCCCGCGCCCGCCCACCCGCGCGGATCTCGACTACCACCTGACCACTCTGTTCCCGCCGGTCAGGCCGCGCGGTCATCTGGAGCTG
>NZ_WWKH01000722.1:0-1495 GCF_009865595.1 Streptomyces sp. SID1328
TAGCCGGTCTTGTTCTTGTAGCGCAGAATGTCGATCTTCTGGCCCTTGTGGTGGTCCACGACCTCGGCCTGGACCTTGATGCCGGCCAGCACCCACGGGTCGCTGGTCACGGAGTCACCGTCGACAACGAGCAGGGTCGAGAGCTCGACCGTGTCGCCGACATTGGCCGTGGAAATCTTGTCAACCTCAACGATGTCGCCGACAGCAACCTTGTGCTGGCGACCACCGCTGCGCACGATGGCGTACACGCGGATCTCACTTTCGCTCGAAGGACGGCACCCCCGCAGGCCAGCCGGACCGGCAGAACACCATGAACGACCTCTCCCGACCGCACCCAGGCGACCGGGAGGAGAAGGTTTACGGGGATGTGGCGTGTTCAAATGACACGCCGACGGTCAAGAGTACGGGGGGCGTCCCGTAGGGGTCAAACCGGGCTCTGATCAGCGCTCCAGCGAGGCCGTGTAGTCGGCGTACGCCTGCCTGATCCGGTCCGGGGACAGGTCCAGGTGCTCCAGGATCGTGTAGCGGCCGGGCCGGGTCTCCGGCGCGAACTCCACGGCCCGGACGAACTCGTCCACGGTGAACCCGATCTCCTCGGCCAGCACCGGCAGCCCGTGCCTGCGCAGCGAGGCCGCCATGAGGAACGAGCCCTCGTGGTCGCCGCGCAGATGCATGGCGAAGGCGGCGCCGAGGCCCACCTGCTCGCCATGGCTGGCGGCCCGCTTGGGGAAGAGCAGGTCGAGCGCGTGGCTGATCTCGTGGCAGGCACCGGAGGACGGCCGGGTGTGGCCGGCGATCGACATGGCGATGCCGGACAGCACGAGACCCTCGGCGAGCACCGCGAGGAACGCGTCGTCGCCGCAGCCGCCGGGGTGCCGGAGCACCGCCTCGCCGGCCTGGCGGGCCATGGCGGCGGCGAGACCGTCGATCTTCTCGCCGTTGACCCGGTTGGCCAGCTCCCAGTCCGCGACGGCCGAGATGTTCGACACCGCGTCCCCGATGCCCGAGCGCACGAAGCGCACCGGGGTCTCGCGGATGATGTCGGTGTCGATCAGCAGCGCGATGGGCGTGGGCACCCCGTACGAGCCCCGGCCCGCGTCGTTGTCCAGGATGGACACCGGCGAGCAGATGCCGTCGTGGGACAGGTTGGTGGCGACCGCGACCAGCGGCAGGCCGATGCGGGCCGCCGCGTACTTGGCGCAGTCGATGACCTTCCCGCCGCCGAGGCCGACCACGGCGTCGTAGCGGCCGGACTTCATCTCGTCGGCCAGCCGTACGGCGTCGTCCAGCGTGCCGCCGCCGACCTCGTACCAGGTCGCGCCCGGCAGTTGGGGCGCGACCCGCTCGCGCAGCCTGGCGCCGGAGCCGCCACTGACGGCGACGGCCAGGCGGCCGGAGTGCGAGATGCGCTCGTCGGCGAGCACGGTGGCCAGGTCGGCGAGGGCACCCGGACGGATGTCGACGACGACCGGCGAGGGGATGAGCCTCGTCAGTA
>NZ_WWKH01000723.1:0-6953 GCF_009865595.1 Streptomyces sp. SID1328
GGCGCCGCCGTCCGGCTGGACCCAGGTGTTCCTGGACGACTTCAACGGCTCGGCGGGCTCCGGTGTCAACACCGCCAACTGGCAGTACGACACCGGGACCTCGTATCCGGGCGGCGCCGCCAACTGGGGCACCGGCGAGGTCGAGACGATGACCAGCAGCACCAGCAACGTCGCGCTCGACGGCAACGGCAACCTGCAGATCACCCCGCGCCGCGACTCCGCCGGCCGCTGGACCTCGGGCCGTATCGAGACCAACCGCACCGACTTCCAGCCTCCGGCGGGCGGCAAGCTGCGGGTGCAGGCGCGCATCCAGATGCCGAACGTCACGGGCGCGGCGGCCAAGGGCTACTGGCCGGCGTTCTGGGCCCTCGGGGCGCCGTACCGGGGCAACTACCAGAACTGGCCGGGCGTCGGCGAGCTGGACATCATGGAGAACGTCCAGGGCCTGAACACCGTCTGGTCGACGTTCCACTGCGGCACCAACCCCGGCGGCCCGTGCAACGAGACCACGGGCGTCGGCAACTCCACGGCCTGCCCCGGCAGCACCTGCCAGTCCGCGTTCCACACCTACGCGATGGAGTGGGACCGCTCGACCTCCGTCGAGGAGATCCGCTTCTACGTCGACGGGGTCAACCTGCACACCGTGCGGGCCAACCAGTTCGACGCCACGACCTGGAACAACGCCACGAAGCACGGCTACTTCCTCATCCTCAACGTGGCGATGGGCGGCGGCTTCCCGGGCGCCTTCGGCGGCGGTCCCTACGCCGACACCGACCCGGGCCACCCGATGACCGTGGACTACGTCCAGGTGCTCCAGTCCGGCAGCGGCGGCGGCACCACTCCCCCGCCCACCGGCAACCGCGACGCCTACGGCACCGTCCAGGCCGAGTCCTTCGACAGCCAGTCCGGCGTGAACACCGAGACCACCACGGACACCGGCGGCGGCCAGAACCTCAGCTATGTCTCGAACGGTGACTGGGCGCAGTACAAGGGCGTCGACTTCGGCTCGACGCCCGCCACCCAGTTCAAGGCCCGCGTCGCCAGCGGGGCGGCGTCCGGCGTGGGCGGGCTGGTGGAGGTACGACTCGACAGCCGCTCCAACGCCCCCGTCGGCAGCTTCGCCCTGTCCGGCACCGGCGGCTGGCAGAACTGGCAGACCGTCCCGGCCAACATCAGCGGGGTCACCGGCACCCACGATGTCTATCTCACCTTCTCCAGCGGCCAGCCGGCCGACTTCGTGAACCTGAACTGGTTCACCTTCGCGCACTGACGAACGCGGCGGCGCCGGGGCCACGGGCTCCGGCGCCGTTCGGCTTCAGTGGTTCCGGCGGTTCCGGCGGTTCCGGTACCCGTCCGTGAGGCACCTGTCGGCACACCGGCCCCGACGCCCGGTACAGGGACGCGGACGACGCGTCAGCTCAGCTCCGCCCGGAATCCGACCGGCGTGACTCCGGTGTGCAGCTGGAAGAACTTGGAGAAGTTGGCCGCGTCCGGGAAACCGATCGCCGCACCGACCCGGCCGATGGGCATGTCGGTGTGGGCGAGGAGGCGCTTGGCCTCCAGGATGACGCGTTTGTCGATGAAGCCCTTGGGGGTCTGGCCGGTGGCGGCGCGGACCGCGCGGACGAGGGTGCGGCGGGAGTAACCGAGCGCGTCGGCATAGGCGTTGACGCTGTGGTTGGAGTGGAAACCGCGCTCCACCGCGTCCCGGAACAGGGTGAAGGTGGTGTCCGCCTGGCTCCGGTTGGCCTCGGCGGAGCTGGCCGCGAGGTGGGCGAGGCGGAGCAGGAACGCGGTGAGGCTGTGCCGCAGGACGGCCGTGTGCAGGCTGAGCGGCAGGGTCTCGGTGTCCTCGTACTCGCGGCCGAGCTGGGCGAGGGAGTCCCGCAGCGCGGTGCGCTGCGCCGGGTCGGGGTGCAGCAGCGGAGGCAGGTCGTACCGGTAGAGGCCGGTCGCCTCGACGGTGGAGCGGGGCAGGAAGCCCGGCTGCATGGTCAGCACGGTGCCCCGGTACCGGCTGGTGCGGGAGAAGCGGTGCACCTGGCCGGGACGAATCCACAGCACGTCACCCGCGCCGGCCTCGTACTCGGCGAAGTCGATCATGTGCCGGACCGGCCCCTCGGTGAACAGCATCACCACGTGGAAGTCGATGCGATGGACCCGGTCCAGCGGGGCATCCGCATGCCAGGTGCGGTCCTCACCCATGGGGCCGACCTGCATGCCGACACCGCCCACGGCCAGCTCGGTCGGGAAGGGGAAAGTCCTGATCCCGTCACAGTCCGTGCCGCGACCCACACCTTGAGGCGATCTGTCCGCCATGTTCGATTTGCCGTTCCTGTCAAGCGGTCGGTGTCCCAGATTCACCACAGGCTGACACACCCCGACCTTTCCGCGAAAAAGTCAGACTTTTAAGTTTGAACGCGTTTGATCGGCATCCCTGCTTCTGAAGAGGACTTCTTGAAGATGAGCACCCAGACACCCGAGAGCTTCGAGTGGACCGATCTCGACCGCCGCGCCGTCGACACGGCCCGGCTTCTCGCGGCCGATGCGGTGCAGAAGGTCGGCAACGGCCACCCCGGTACCGCGATGAGCCTCGCGCCTGCCGCGTACACGATCTTTCAGAAGGTGATGAAGCACGACCCGGCCGACCCCGAATGGACCGGCCGTGACCGCTTCGTCCTCTCCCCCGGCCACACCTCGCTGACCCTCTACACCCAGCTCTTCCTCGCCGGGTACGAGCTGGAGCTGGACGACCTCAAGGCGTTCCGCACCCAGGGCTCGAAGACGCCCGGCCACCCCGAGTACGGACACACCGCCGGTGTGGAGACCACCACCGGCCCGCTCGGCCAGGGTGCCGCCAACGCGGTGGGCATGGCAATGGCCGCCCGCTTCGAGCGCGGTCTCTTCGACCCGGAGGCCCCCGAGGGCACCTCCCCCTTCGACCACATGATCTGGGCGATCGTCTCCGACGGCGACCTGGAGGAGGGCGTCTCCGCCGAGGCGTCCTCGCTCGCCGGCCACCAGAAGCTCGGCAACCTCGTCTTCCTCTACGACGACAACCACATCTCCATCGAGGGCGACACCGAGACCGCCTTCTCCGAGGACGTCCTGAAGCGGTACGAGGCGTACGGCTGGCACACCCAGCGCATCGAGCCCACCGCCGACGGCGACGTGGACGTCCCGGCGCTGCACGCCGCGCTGGAGGCCGCCAGGGCCGAGACCGGCCGCCCCTCCATCATCGCCATGCGCACGATCATCGCCTGGCCCGCGCCCACCGCGCAGAACACCGAGGCGTCCCACGGCTCCGCCCTGGGCGACGAGGAGATCGCGGCCACCAAGCGCGTCCTCGGCTTCGACCCGGAGCAGACCTTCGAGGTCTCCGACGAGGTGCTGCGCCACGCCCGCCGCGCCCTGGACCGGGGTGCCGAGGCGCACGCCGCCTGGGACAAGAAGATCGCCGAGTGGCGCACCGCCCAGCCCGAGCGCGCGGAGCTGTTCGACCGCGTCTCCAAGGGCGAGCTGCCCAAGGGCTGGCAGGACGCGCTGCCGGTGTTCGAGGAGGGCAAGTCCGTCGCCACCCGTGCCGCCTCCGGCAAGATCCTCCAGGCGCTCGGCCCGGTGCTGCCCGAGCTGTGGGGCGGCTCCGCCGACCTCGCCGGCTCCAACAACACCACGATCGACAAGACCAGCTCCTTCCTGCCGAAGGGCAACCCGCTGCCCGGGGCGAACCCGTACGGCCGTACCGTCCACTTCGGTATCCGTGAGTTCTCCATGGCCGCGGAGATGAACGGCATCGCCCTGCACGGCAACACCCGCATCTACGGCGGCACCTTCCTGGTGTTCTCCGACTACATGCGCAACGCGGTCCGTATGTCGGCCCTGATGCAGCTCCCGGTCACCTATGTGTGGACCCACGACTCCATCGGCCTCGGCGAGGACGGCCCGACCCACCAGCCGGTCGAGCACCTGGCCTCGCTGCGCGCGATCCCGGGCCTGAACGTGGTCCGCCCGGCGGACGCCAACGAGACCGCCATCGCCTGGGCCGAGATCCTGAAGCGGCACGCCACCGACCCGGCCCCGCACGGTCTCGCCCTCACCCGTCAGGGCGTACCGACGTACGCTCCGAACGAGGACGCCGCCAAGGGCGGCTACGTCCTCGCCGACTCCTCGACCGAGGTCCCGGAGGTGATCATCATGGCGACCGGCTCCGAGGTCCAGCTCGCCATGGCCGCCCGTGACGCCCTGGAGGCCGAGGGCACCGGCACGCGTGTGGTGTCCATGCCGTGCGTGGAGTGGTTCGACCAGCAGCCGGCCGCCTACCGCGAGAGCGTCCTGCCGGCCGCCGTGAAGGCGCGCGTCGCCGTCGAGGCGGGCATCGGCCTGACCTGGTACCGCTATGTGGGTGACGCCGGCCGCATCGTCTCCCTGGAGCACTTCGGCGCCTCCGCCGACGCGAACGCCCTGTTCGCCGAGTACGGCTTCACCCCCGAGAACGTCGCCGCCGCCGCCCGCGCCTCGCTGGCCGCCGCGCGCGCCTGATCCCCCGCGACACAGAATTACGCGACGAAGAAAGATGAGCACTGTGACCGAAGCAATCAGCACCCCCGGAGCCCTCAAGCGTCTCGCCGACGAGGGCGTGTCGGTGTGGCTGGACGACCTGTCGCGCAAGCGGATCACCTCGGGCGGCCTGGCCGCCCTCGTGACGGACGGCGGCGTCGTCGGCGTCACCACCAACCCGTCGATCTTCCAGGCCGCCATCGGCTCCGGCGAGGGGTACGAGGAGCAGCTCACCGATCTGGCGGAGCGGGGTGTCACGGTCGACGAGGCCGTGCGCATGATGACGACCGCCGACGTGCGCGACGCGGCCGACGTGCTGCGCGGTGTGTACGACGCCACCGAGGGCCGGGACGGCCGGGTCTCCATCGAGGTCGACCCCCGTCTGGCCCACAACACCCTCGCCACGGTCGCCGAGGCCAAGCAGCTCTTCTGGCTGGTCGACCGCCCCAACGTGATGATCAAGATCCCGGCCACCGAGGCGGGCCTCCCGGCGATCACCGAGGTCATCGGCCTGGGCATCAGCGTCAATGTGACCCTGATCTTCTCCCTGGAGCGCTACCGCGCCGTCATGGACGCCTACCTGGCGGGCCTGGAGAAGGCCCGGGAGCGCGGCCTGGACCTCTCGCGGATCCACTCGGTGGCGTCCTTCTTCGTGTCCCGCGTGGACTCCGAGATCGACAAGCGCCTGACCGCCCTCGGTACCGACGAGGCCCTCGGCCTGAAGGGCCGCGCGGCCCTCGCCAACGCCCGTCTGGCCTACGAGGCGTACGAGGAGGTCTTCTCCTCCGCCCGCTGGCAGGCGCTGACCGGCACCGGTGCCAACAAGCAGCGCCCGCTGTGGGCCTCCACCGGTGTGAAGGACCCGGCGTACAAGGACACCCTGTACGTGGACGAGCTGGTCGCCCCCGGCACCGTCAACACCATGCCCGAGGGCACGCTCAAGGCCACCGCCGACCACGGTGACATCACCGGCGACACGGTGACCGGCCGCTACGAGCAGGCCCGCGCCGACCTCGCCGCCGTGGAGAAGCTGGGCATCTCCTACGACGAGGTCGTCCAGCAGCTCGAGGACGAGGCCGTCGCCAAGTTCGAGGCGGCCTGGCTGGAGCTGCTGGACGCCGTGACCGAGTCCCTGAAGAGCAAGGGAGTGGACGCGTAATGACGAGCAAGTCAGGCGAGCCGAAGGCGGCGGCCACCAAGGCCGAGCCCGAGGCCGAGCCGAAGGCGGAGCCGAAGCCGGCCGCCGCCGAGGCGGAGCCCAAGGCGCGCAGGACGCGGACCAAGGCGAAGCCCGCCGCGGTCCGCGAGGCCGAGGACATCCGGGTCCCGGTCACGCCGGCCGCCGAGTGGGAAAACCCGCTGCGCGACCCCCAGGACCGCCGGCTGCCCCGCATCGCGGGGCCGTCGGGCCTGGTGATCTTCGGTGTCACGGGCGACCTGTCCCGCAAGAAGCTGATGCCGGCCGTCTACGACCTGGCCAACCGCGGTCTGCTGCCGCCGGGCTTCTCCCTGGTGGGCTTCGCCCGCCGCGACTGGGAGGACCAGGACTTCGCACAGGTCGTCCATGACGCGGTCAAGGAGCACGCCCGTACGCCGTTCCGCGAGGAGGTCTGGCAGCAGCTCGCCGAGGGCATGCGCTTCATCCCCGGCGACTTCGACGACGACGCCGCCTTCGATCAGCTCAGGGAGGCCGTCGAGGAGCTGGACGCCTCCCGCGGCACGGGCGGCAACTTCGCGTACTACCTCTCGGTGCCGCCGAAGTTCTTCCCCAAGGTCGTCCGGCAGCTCAAGAAGCACGGTCTGGCGGACGCCCCCGAGGGCTCCTGGCGGCGCGCGGTCATCGAGAAGCCGTTCGGCCACGACCTGGAGAGCGCGCACGAGCTGAACAAGGTCGTGCACGAGGTGTTCGAGCCGGACCAGGTGTTCCGGATCGACCACTACCTGGGCAAGGAGACCGTCCAGAACATCATGGCGCTCCGGTTCGCCAACCAGATGTACGAGCCCATCTGGAACCGCTCCTACGTGGACCACGTGCAGATCACGATGGCCGAGGACATCGGCATCGGCGGCCGCGCGGGCTACTACGACGGCATCGGCGCCGCCCGTGACGTGATCCAGAATCACCTGCTCCAGCTCATGGCGCTCACCGCCATGGAGGAGCCGATCGCGTTCGACGCGGACGCGCTGCTCACCGAGAAGCTGAAGGTCCTGAAGTCGGTCCGCCTCCCGGACGACCTGGGCGAGCACACCGTGCGCGGCCAGTACGCGGCCGGCTGGCAGGGCGGCGAGAAGGTCGTCGGCTACCTCGACGAGGAGGGCATCGACCCCAAGTCGAAGACCGACACGTACGCGGCGCTGAAGCTGGAGATCGACAACCGCCGCTGGGCGGGTGTGCC
>NZ_WWKH01000724.1:0-272 GCF_009865595.1 Streptomyces sp. SID1328
TCCGGGGTGTGCGGTGTGCTCTTCCGGCGCCCGTCCCTTCCCCCACGGTCGAGGGCGTGCCTCGTACGTCCCCCCCACAGAGAACAGGGTGTTCTGGTCATGGCTGGTCATCGTTTACGTCGCTGGTCCTACCGCGGACTGATCTGCGGAAGCGCCGCCGCGCTCGCCGCCGGTGTGCTGCTCAACACCACGGGCCCCGGCGCCCACCGCGCCGACGCGGCGCCGGCGGCCGCGCTGAGCTGGTCCGACGACTTCGACGGCGCCGCGGGCAG
>NZ_WWKH01000725.1:0-248 GCF_009865595.1 Streptomyces sp. SID1328
GCTCGGCTTCCGCGGCCACTTCTCCACCAAGTCCCGCAGTTACTCCACCACCCTCGGCGCCCTCCGCCAGGTCCGCGCCGACTACCGCGCAGCACAACAACGCGCCGCCCTAGGTCTTCCCGACCCCGAAGACGAGGAAGCAACCACTCTCACCCTCGCGTACTGGTCCTACGCCGGCCACGGCCACACCCCCGGCGAATCCTGGCTCGCCGCCAACATCCGCCGCGACATCCAGCACAACCGCGAGA
>NZ_WWKH01000726.1:0-5589 GCF_009865595.1 Streptomyces sp. SID1328
GACCGTGGCGGCCGTGGTTTCGAGCGTCGTGACGACCGTGGTGGCCGTTCCTTCGAGCGCCGTGACGACCGTGGCGGTGAGCGCCGTTCCTTCAACCAGGACCGGGGCGACCGGGGTTTCGAGCGTCGTGACGACCGCGGTGGCCGTCCCTTCGAGCGTCGTGACGACCGCGGCGGCTTCCGCCGCGACGACCGTGGCGGTCACCGGGGCAGCGACCGTCCGTTCAACCGTGAGCGCCGCGACGACCGTCCGGGCTTCCGCTCCGGCGGCCACGAGCGCCCCTACGGCCGCCGTGACGAGCACCGCGGCACCGGCGGCTCGTCCTCCTTCGGCCGGCGCGACGACAAGCCCCGCTGGAAGCGCAACGGCTGACGCCCAGTGAGCTGACGAAGGGCCCGTACGGATCTCCGTACGGGCCCTTCGGGTTTCCCGGTGCTTTTCGGCCGTCGCGTGACGCATGTCACGCCGGCCCCCAGGGAATTGCTGGGGTCATGACAGACGACACGCAAGCGAGAGCCGAGTCGGCCCTGTCCGACGAGGAGCGGCTCGCCCAGCTCGGCTACACCCAGGTCCTGGCCCGCCGGATGTCGGCGTTCTCCAACTACGCCGTCTCCTTCACGATCATCTCGGTGCTGTCCGGCTGCCTCACGCTGTATCTGTTCGGCATGGTGACCGGCGGGCCCGCCGTGATCACCTGGGGCTGGGTGGCCGTCGGCCTGATGACGCTGTTCGTCGGCCTGTCGATGGCCGAGATCTGTTCCGCCTACCCGACCTCGGCCGGCCTGTACTTCTGGGCGCACCGGCTCGCGCCCCCGCGCTCGGCGGCGGCCTGGGCGTGGTTCACCGGCTGGTTCAACGTGCTCGGCCAAGTGGCGGTGACGGCGGGCATCGACTTCGGCGCGGCGTCCTTCCTCGGGGCCTGGCTGAACCTCCAGTTCGGCTTCCGGGTGTCGCCCGGCCGTACGGTCCTGCTCTTCGCGGCGATCCTGCTGCTGCACGGGCTGCTGAACACCTTCGGGGTGCGGATCGTCGCCCTGCTGAACAGCGTGAGCGTGTGGTGGCACGTGGGCGGTGTCGCGGTCATCGTCGGCGCGCTGGCCTTCCTGCCCGACCACCACCAGTCGGCGTCCTTCGTCTTCACCCACTTCGTCAACGAGACGGGCTGGGGCAGCGGGTTCTACGTGGTGCTGCTCGGCCTCCTCATGGCGCAGTACACCTTCACCGGCTACGACGCCTCCGCCCACATGACCGAGGAGACCCACGACGCGGCGACCGCCGGCCCGAAGGGCATCGTCCGCTCCATCTGGACCTCCTGGATCGCGGGCTTCGTCCTGCTGCTGGGCTTCACCTTCGCCATCCAGTCCTACGACGGCGCGCTGAACTCGCCGACCGGCGCGCCCCCGGCGCAGATCCTCCTGGACGCGCTCGGTGCCACGACCGGAAAGCTGCTCCTGCTCGTGGTGATCGGCGCCCAGCTCTTCTGCGGGATGGCCTCGGTGACGGCCAACAGCCGCATGATCTACGCCTTCTCGCGGGACGGCGCGCTCCCCTTCTCCCGCGTGTGGCACACGGTCAGCCCGCGCACCCGGACCCCGGTCGCGGCGGTCTGGCTGGCCGCCCTGGGCGCGCTCGTCCTCGGCCTGCCGTACCTCATCAACTCAACGGCGTATGCGGCCGTGACGTCCATCGCGGTGATCGGGCTCTACATCGCCTACGTCATCCCGACGCTGCTGCGTGTCCGCAAGGGCGCGGGGTTCCAGCGGGGGCCGTGGCATCTGGGCCGCTGGTCGCTCCCCATCGGCGTGGTCTCGGTCGTCTGGGTCGTCCTGATCACGGTGCTCTTCATGCTGCCCCAGGTCTCACCGGTCACCTGGGAGACCTTCAACTACGCCCCGGTCGCCGTCCTCGTCGTCCTCGGCTTCGCGGCCATCTGGTGGCTCGCGTCGGCCCGCCACTGGTTCCTTCGCGACTGACCGACGCGGCCGTGTCCCCGATACCCGATCGGAGACACGGCCACCGCCAGCTATGCTCGGACAGGCAGCACCGCCCCGGGCCCTTAGCTCAATTGGCAGAGCAGTGGACTTTTAATCCATTGGTTGTGGGTTCGAGTCCCACAGGGCCTACCCGAACGCCCCCGGCCCGACGATCCGTTGAGCCGGGGGCGTGTCCGTTTTGCCCGGTACCGGGCCACGGGTCGCCCGTCCGGCGCCCTCTTCGAAACCCTGTGCCGCCGGTGAATCAATAGCTGTTCCGGCGAACTGAGTTTTCAATGGAACGCGCCGACAGGTTATTTGCGGCAATGGCCGAGGCGGCATTTTCACCCGACATCGGCCGCAGAAGCGTGCTACCGTCGGTCTCGGTTGCAGTTGTGGTTCCCGAAGTTGCATTTCCGGTCTTTTCCGGGCGGGGTAATCATCGCGGCGACACGCGGTTCGTACAGTGCGTACCGCGATGCACTGCCCCGAAGGAGAATTGACATGGCTACTGGCACCGTGAAGTGGTTCAACGCGGAAAAGGGCTTCGGCTTCATCGAGCAGGACGGCGGCGGCGCCGACGTCTTCGCCCACTACTCCAACATCGCCGCCCAGGGCTTCCGTGAGCTGCTCGAGGGCCAGAAGGTGTCCTTCGACATCGCCCAGGGCCAGAAGGGCCCGACGGCCGAGAACATCGTCGCCGCCTGACGCTCACGCGCACTTTGTAGCCGGGGCCCGCATCCTTCGGGGTGCGGGTCCCGGCTACTCGCATTTTCCGCAGCGTTCTTACGCTGCGCTCCACCGGCTCATTCTTGCAATTACCCGTGCGGCTCAACGCTGCGGGAATTCCTTGATATGTGCCGCATCAAGGAAGGTTCCGCATGAACCGCACACGCACGAACGACCGCTTCACCCGCACCCGCCACGGGAATTCCGGCCGCCGGACCCCCGCGATCCAGGGGGAGTTCGCGCTCCCTCGGACGACGACTCCCGCGCTTCCGGCCGTGGAGAGTTTCGCCGATCTCGACATGCCGGGGGATCTGCTGGCCGCGCTCGGTGCGCAGGGTGTGACCGTGCCGTTCCCGATCCAGGCGGCGACCTTGCCGAACTCCCTCGCGGGCCGGGACGTGTTGGGCCGGGGCCGTACCGGCTCCGGCAAGACGCTCGCCTTCGGGCTCGCGCTGCTGGCCCGTACGGCCGGGCGGCGTGCCGAGGCCCGGCAGCCGCTCGGGCTGGTCCTCGTACCGACGCGTGAGCTAGCGCAGCAGGTCACCGACGCGCTCGCGCCGTACGCCCGCTCGGTGAAGCTGCGGCTGGCCACGGTCGTGGGCGGCATGCCGATCGGGCGGCAGGCGAGCGCGCTGCGCGGGGGCGCCGAGGTCGTCGTCGCCACGCCGGGACGCCTGAAGGACCTCATCGACCGGGGCGAGTGCCGGCTGGACCAGGTCGCGGTGACCGTCCTGGACGAGGCCGACCAGATGGCCGACATGGGGTTCATGCCGCAGGTCACGGCGCTGCTCGACCAGGTACGCCCGGAGGGCCAGCGCATGCTGTTCTCCGCGACCCTGGACCGCAACGTCGACCTGCTGGTGCGCCGCTACCTCAGCGACCCCGTGGTGCACTCGGTCGACCCCTCGGCCGGCGCGGTCACGACGATGGAGCACCACGTGCTGCACGTCCACGGCGCCGACAAGCACGCGGCCACCACCCAGATCGCCGCCCGCGACGGCCGCGTGATCATGTTCCTCGACACCAAGCACGCCGTCGACCGCCTCACCGAACACCTGCTCAACAGCGGGGTACGGGCCGCGGCCCTGCACGGCGGGAAGTCGCAGCCACAGCGCACCCGGACCCTGACGCAGTTCAAGACGGGCCACGTCAACGTGCTGGTGGCGACCAATGTCGCGGCACGCGGCATCCACGTCGACAACCTCGACCTCGTCGTCAACGTCGATCCGCCGACCGACCACAAGGACTACCTGCACCGCGGCGGCCGCACCGCCCGTGCGGGCGAGTCCGGCAGTGTCGTCACCCTGGTGACCCCGACCCAGCGCCGCGGCATGACCCGCCTCATGTCGGACGCCGGAATCCGGCCGCAGACCACCCAGGTCCGCACCGGCGACGAGGCCCTGAACCGCATCACCGGAGCCCAGGCACCCTCCGGCGTCCCGGTCGTCATCACCGCACCGGTCGTCGAGCGCCCCAAGAAGCGCAGGGCCCCCGCACGCGGCCGACGCCGCCCGGTCCCGGCGGCCCGCCGCGCACCCGGACGGCAGTCCACCGACGGTACGGCGGCATAGGACCCTGGTGACGCACCACGTCACCGAGGTCCGCCCCGTCTTCCCTTCTCCCTGTGAGGCATCATGCGCTGTGTCATCGCACGTTTCCCGTTCGAGCTGACCAAGAACGGCGTGCTGGAATCGATGAAGGGCGTCAAGCCCGAGCCGGTCACCGCCGAGTCGGTGATCATCGGCCGCCGCCACTACCCCGCCAAGCAGGTGGGCGAGGTCGTCACCCGTCAGGACCGCCGCGATTTCAGTGCCGGTGAGGTGCTGCGCGCCATGGCCCGGCTCGGCTTCACCTGCCGTACGGCTCCCGAGGCCGTCCCCGCGCCCGCCGAGACCCCGCTGGAGCGGGCGTCCGCGATGCTCGGCACCTCCCTGACCGGCTGACCGGCCGGACGGGCGGGAGCCCGGCGGAGCAGTACAGAGCAGCGGAGAGCACCGAGGGCCCGACCGGCACGCGCCGGTCGGGCCCTCTCCGCGTTCCGTACCGTTCCCGGCGCGGGGCGGGGCAGTGGGTCAGTTGTCGGAGTAGCTGAAGTCACCCATCGTCCAGGCGGTGACGTCCTCGATCGCGACGCGGTACATCCCGCCCGTCATCGGGATGCCCACGGTGCCCTGGAGGATGCGGGCGACGTGGAAGTGAAGGTGCGTGGGTGTCCCGTCGCGTTTGGCGGGGGCGTCGAAGACGGCGCAGAACTCGCCCAGATGGGTGGAATCCCGCAGCACTTCGGACACCCTCCGCCGCCACATGGCTTCGGGAGCCAGTCGACCGGTGATGACAGCACCACTGGTGACCACGGTGAGAGACATCTGGTTGCTCTGCCCGGACTCCACGAGGGCGGCGATGTCAACGATCAGCTCGTCAGGCTTCGGCATGACGTCGGATTCTATGCGCCGGGCCCGACCGGGTGGCGGGGGCCGTCGCAGAGGCTGCCGTAAACGGATACTTCTCCGCCGGACACGCGAAAATCTATCGCCGTCACAGTAGACATTCGAGGAGCGCTTGGCTACGGTTTCTCTCGTAGCCGAGATCGATCAAGGCCCGGCAGACACGAACTGCCGGGCAGCAGCAGCACAGGTGTGACAAGCGATCGGTTCAGAGGGAAGAACGGAGGAGTCGAGCGCCATCAGGATCGCCCGGACCGGCAGATGTGAGTCCGGGTACCGCAGGACATCGATAGGCAGGTGGTCTCCGGTCACGCATCCGCGATCCCCGCACCCCGGTCGGCTTATCGGGCGGCTGTGCGGACACAGAAGGCCGACGCGGTATTAGGGTC
Organism: Streptomyces sp. SID1328; assembly: GCF_009865595.1. Taxonomy (NCBI): domain Bacteria; kingdom Bacillati; phylum Actinomycetota; class Actinomycetes; order Kitasatosporales; family Streptomycetaceae; genus Streptomyces; species Streptomyces sp. SID1328. The sequence goes on from NZ_WWKH01000726.1 coordinate 5,536, forward strand.
GGCAGATGGTTGCAGTTCCTTCGGGGCCTTGGTGCCGTACGGCACCAAGGCCCC
>NZ_WWKH01000727.1:0-9451 GCF_009865595.1 Streptomyces sp. SID1328
CCGCTTCCTGACCGAGCTGGGCGTCGAGCCCCGCGACGTCACCGGCCGCCCGCGCCGCCCGCTGGCCGTCGCCGCGCTCGTCGCGGAGCTGCGCGCCACCACCGTCGACCCGGACGTCTCGGAGGGCCTGCGGGACGCCGCCGCCCGCCGGCTGGCCCGGCTCGCCGCCCTCGCCGACGAGGACGGCCGCCCGCTGGTGCCCGCCGCCCACCCCGACCGCTGGTGGGGGATGTACGAGCCCACCGCGAGCAAGGTGCCGCTGCGCGACCGGGACCAGCCCGTGGTGCTCTCCGGCAGCGCGCTGGACCAGCTCGCCAACACCTGCGCCCTCCAGTGGTTCCTGGGCCGGGAGGTGAAGGCCGACGCGCCCGCCACGGCCGCCCAGGGCTTCGGCAACGTCGTCCACGTCCTGGCCGACGAGGTCGCCTCCGGCCGTACCCCCGCCGACCTCGACGTCCTGATGGAACGCCTGGACTCGGTGTGGAACGCGCTCGCCTTCGACGCGCCCTGGAAGTCCGCCCAGGAGAAGGAGACCGCCCGCGCGGCGCTCGAACGCTTCCTGAACTGGCACGTCCTGGACCGCGCCACCCGTACGCCCGTAGCCAGCGAGCGGGACTTCGACGTGACCCTGGAGGCCGGGGAGTACCAGGTCCGCATCCGGGGCCAGATGGACCGCGTCGAGACGGACGGCGAGGGCCGGGCCTACGTCGTGGACTTCAAGACCGGCAAGAACGCCCCCACCGCCGCCGAGGTCGCCCGCCACCCCCAGCTCGCCGTCTACCAGCTCGCGGTGGCCGAGGGCGCGGTGGACGACGCCTTCGACGGCGAGCGCCCCGAGCCCGGCGGCGCGGAACTCGTCCAGCTCCGGCAGGGCGCGGCGAAGAAGGAGGGCGGCGAGACGCTGCCCAAGGTGCAGGCCCAGGAGCCGCTGAAGGGGGAGTGGGTCGGGGACCTGCTGGCCACGGCGGCCGGAAAGGTGCTGGACGAACGGTTCACCCCCACCACCGGCCAGCACTGCGCGCACTGCTCCTTCCGCGCCTCGTGCAGCGCACGCCCCGAGGGCCGGCACGTGGTGGAGTGACGTACGGCACCGAGGCACCTCGCTGACCTGCGCTTTCCACAGCCGGGGCGCCCGTTTGTCAGCGGTCGCCGCTAGCCTTCCCCGCATGCCCGCGCACCTCACCGACCCCGAGCAGCTCAAAGAGCTGCTCGGCATCCCGTTCACCCCGGAACAGACGGCCTGCATCATCGCGCCGCCCGCCCCGCAGGTGATCGTGGCCGGAGCCGGTTCGGGCAAGACCACCGTGATGGCCGCCCGCGTCGTCTGGCTGGTCGGCACCGGCCAGGTCGCCCCCGAGCAGGTGCTCGGCCTGACCTTCACCAACAAGGCGGCCGGCGAACTCGCCGAACGCGTCCGCAAGGCGCTGGTCAAGGCCGGGATCACCGACCCGGACGTGATCGACCCGGACAACCCGCCCGGCGAGCCCGTCATCTCGACGTACCACGCCTTCGCCGGGCGGCTGCTCACCGACCACGGTCTCCGCCTCGGCCTGGAGCCCAGCTCGCGGCTGCTCGCGGACGCCACCCGCTTCCAGCTCGCCGCCCGGGTGCTGCGCGAGGCACCGGGTCCCTACCCGGCGCTGACCCGCTCCTTCGCCGACCTCGTCACCGACCTGCTCGCGCTCGACTCCGAGCTGTCCGAGCACCTGGTCGACCCCGAGGAACTCCGTGTCTGGGACGCCGGCCTGCTGACCACCCTGGACGGGGTCAGGCTCAGCAACGCCGACCTGCGCAAGGTGCCCGAGACGCTCGCCGCGCGCGGGGAACTCGCCGGGCTCGTCCAGCGCTACCGGGCCGCCAAACGCGCCCGCGACCTGCTCGACTTCGGCGACCAGATCGCCCTGTCGGCCCGCCTCGCCCGCGTCCCCGAGGTGGGACGCCTGCTGCGCGAGGAGTTCCGGGTCGTCCTGCTGGACGAGTACCAGGACACCTCCGTCGCCCAGCGCGTCCTCCTGGCGGGCCTCTTCGGCCACGGCACCGGCCACCCCGTCACCGCCGTGGGCGACCCCTGCCAGGCCATCTACGGCTGGCGCGGCGCGTCCGTCGCCAACCTGGACGACTTCCCCGAGCACTTCGCCCGCGCCGACGGCAGCCCCGCCACCCGGCAGGCGCTCAGCGAGAACCGGCGCAGCGGCGGCCGCCTCCTCGACCTCGCCAACGGCCTCGCGGAGCCCCTGCGCGCCATGCACGCGGGCGTGGAGGCGCTCCGTCCGGCCCCCGGCGCCGAGCGCGACGGCCTGGTCCGCTGCGCCCTGCTGCGCACCCACGCCGAGGAGATCGACTGGCTCGCCGACTCCCTCGCCCACCTGGTGCGCACCGGCACCCCGCCCGGCGAGATCGCCGTCCTGTGCCGCACCGCGACCGACTTCGCGGAGATCCAGGGCGCGCTGGTCGCCCGCGACGTGCCCGTGGAGGTCGTCGGGCTGTCCGGGCTGCTGCACCTGCCCGAGGTCGCGGACCTGGTCGCCGTCTGCGAGGTGCTCCAGGACCCCGGCGCCAACGCGGCCCTGGTCCGGCTGCTCACCGGCCCGCGCTGGCGCATCGGCCCGCGCGACCTGGCCCTGCTCGGCCGCCGCGCCCGGCTGCTCGTCGCCCACGCCCGCGTGGGCGGCGCCGACGACCCCGACCGCAGGCTCGCCGAGGCCGTCGAGGGCGTCGACCCCTCCGAGGTCACCTCCCTCGCGGACGCCCTGGACACCTTCCTGGAGACCTCCTTCGGCACCGAGGGGTACGACGACGACCTGCCGTTCTCCCCGGACGCGCGGGTGCGCTTCGCCCGCCTCGCCGCCGAACTGCGCGACCTGCGCCGCAGCCTCTCCGACCCGCTGATGGACGTGCTGCACCGGGTGCTCGCCGTCACCGGCCTGGAGGTCGAGCTGTCCGCGTCCCCGCACGCGCTGGCCGCCCGCCGCCGTGAGACCCTGTCCAACTTCCTCGACGTGGCCGCCTCCTTCGCGGCCGGCGACGGCGAGGCCACCCTGCTCGCCTTCCTCGCCTTCCTGCGCACCGCCGCCCAGTACGAGAAGGGGCTCGACAACGCGCTGCCCGGCGGCGAGAACACCGTCAAGGTGCTCACCGCGCACAAGTCCAAGGGGCTGGAGTGGGACGTGGTCGCCGTCCCCGGCCTGGTCAAGGGCACCTTCCCCAGCGCCCAGGGGCGCGAGAAGTGGACCGCGCAGGCCAAGGTGCTCCCGCACGCCCTGCGCGGGGACACCGAAACCCTGCCCGATGTCGGCTCCTGGGACGCCAAAGGCATCAAGGGCTTCCACGAGGCCATGAAGGAGCACCAGCTCACCGAGGAGCTGCGCCTCGGCTACGTCACCTTCACCCGCCCCCGCTCCCTCCTGCTCGGCTCCGGCCACTGGTGGGGCCCCAGCCAGAAGAAGCCGCGCGGCCCCTCCGACTTCCTCCAGGCCCTGCACGACCACTGCGCCGCCGGGTACGGCGAGACCGAGGTGTGGGCGGACGCCCCCGAGGAGGGCGACGAGAACCCCGCCCTGCACACCGCCCACGCCGACCAGGCATGGCCGCTGCCCCTGGACGCCACCGCCTTCGCACGCCGTCGCCGGGCCGCCCGCACCGTCCGCGCCCACCTCCAGGCTCCGCCCACGGCCGCCCCGGTCCCGTACGACGACCCGGAGTGGCCCACCGAGCCCCCGGAGGACGAGGAGCCCTACGGCGCCTTCGAGGAGCCCGGCGCCCGGGACTCCTGGAGCGGCGACCACCCCGCCCTCCCCGTGCCGCACCAGGCGTCCGCCCCCGAGCCGCTCACCCCGGAGGAGGCCCGCGCGGTCGCCTCCTGGGACCGCGACCTCGACGCCCTCGCCGGGGAGCTGATGCGCGCCCGGCGCGGTGTCATCGACGTACCGCTGCCCGCCGTCCTCACCGCCACCCAGATGCTCCGGCTGGCCGAGGACCCCGACGGGCTCGCGCAGGAACTCGCCCGCCCCATGCCGCGCCCCCCGCAGCCGGCCGCGCGCCGGGGCACCCGCTTCCACGCCTGGGTCGAGTCCCGCTACGAGGAGCTGATGCTGCCCCTGCTGGAACCGGACGACCTGCCCGGCACCGACGCCGAGATCGCCGACGAAGCCGACCTCGAAGCCCTCAAGGAGGCCTTCGAGCGCACCGAGTACGCCCGGCGCACGCCCTACCGCGTCGAAGTCCCCGTACAGCTCACCCTCGCCGGGCGGGTCGTACGCGGCCGGATCGACGCCGTCTACAAGGACGGCGAGGGCGCGGACGCCACGTACGAGATCCTCGACTGGAAGACCGGCCGCACGCGCGGCGCCGACCCGCTCCAGCTCGCCGTGTACCGGCTGGCCTGGGCGGAACAGCAGGGCGTCCCGCCGGAACGGGTCACGGCCGCGTTCCTTTACGTGCGCACCGGGGAGGTCGACCGTCCGGACCCGCTGCCCGGCCGGGAGGAGCTGGCGCGACTGCTCGAAGGGGAGCGAACCGGGGCGACGGGGACACCGGGGTGTGACGAACCGCCCGCCGAGGATGTCCGCGCGGGCCGATAGGCTCGTGAGCATGAGCCAGACCCCGGACAGCGCCGTCCACGCGTACATCGAACGACACCGCGCCGCCTTCCTCGACGACCTCGCCGCCTGGCTGCGCATCCCGTCCGTGTCCGCCCAGCCGGAACACGCCCCCGATGTCCGCCGCAGCGCCGACTGGCTCGCCGGGAAACTCACCGCCACCGGCTTCCCGGTGGCCGAGGTCTGGCCCACCCCCGGCGCCCCGGCCGTCTACGCCGAATGGCCCTCGGGCGACCCCGAGGCCCCCACCGTGCTGGTCTACGGCCACCACGACGTGCAGCCCGCCGCCCGCGAGGACGGCTGGGACACCGACCCCTTCGAGCCCGTCGTACGAGGAAACCGCCTTCACGCGCGCGGTGCCGCCGACGACAAGGGCCAGGTGTTCTTCCACACACTCGGCGTCCGCGCCCACCTCGCCGCGACCGGCCGTACCGCGCCCGCCGTCAACCTCAAGCTGCTGATCGAGGGCGAGGAGGAGTCCGGCTCCCCGAACTTCCGCGCCCTGGTCGAGGAGCACGCCGACCGGCTGGCCGCCGACGCCGTGATCGTCTCCGACACCGGCATGTGGTCCGAGGACACCCCCACGGTGTGCACGGGCATGCGGGGCCTCGCGGAGTGCGAGATCCGGCTGTACGGCCCCGACCAGGACATCCACTCCGGCTCCTTCGGCGGCGCGGTGCCCAATCCGGCCACCGCCGCCGCCCGCCTGGTCGCCGCCCTGCACGACGAGCACGGGCGCGTGGCCGTCCCCGGCTTCTACGACGGCGTCGTGGAGCTGACCGAGCGCGAGCGCGCCCTCTTCGCCGAGCTGCCCTTCGACGAGGCCGAGTGGCTGCGCACCGCCAAGTCCCACGCGGCCCACGGCGAGGCCGGGTACAGCACCCTGGAGCGCATCTGGGCCCGCCCGACCGCCGAGGTCAACGGCATCGGCGGCGGCTACCAGGGCGCCGGCAGCAAGACGATCATCCCCTCCTCGGCCGTGGTGAAGCTGTCCTTCCGGCTGGTCGCCGGGCAGGATCTCGGCGCCGTCGAGAAGGCCGTGCAGGACTGGGCCGAGCGGCAGGCGCCCGCCGGCATCCGGCTGGAGATCGACTTCAGCCCGGGTACGCGTCCCTGCCTCACCCCGCTCGACCACCCCGCACTGCAGTCCGTCGCCCGCGCGATGGGCCGCGCCTTCGACAAGCCCGTGCGCTTCACCCGGGAAGGAGGCTCCGGCCCCGCCGCCGACCTCCAGGAGGTGCTCGGCGCCCCGGTCCTCTTCCTCGGCATCTCCGTCCCCTCCGACGGCTGGCACGCCCCCAACGAGAAGGTCGAGCTGGACCTGCTCTTCAAGGGCGTCGAGACCAGCGCCCACCTGTGGAGCGACCTCGCCGAGAACTGGCGCCCCGCACCCTGCTGAACAGCCGCCGTTCGGGAACGGCACCGCGCGCCGGGCACACTGGAAGGGCCGCCCGGCCCGGCCGCCCCCGCCCGGCCGCGGTGCCCCTGACCCGTGTCCCGCCGAACCGCCCGCCGAACCGACCGTTCCATTGGGGGAGTTGGAAGCACCAGTGACCACCCGGACCGACCACACCGCTGACCGACCCATCTCGCTCACCGCCCCGAGCGGCATCGACCGAGCCGCCCACCACCGGCTCGACGAAGCCTGGCTCGCGGCGGCGTGGAGCCACCCCACGACCCGCTGCTTCGTGGTCTCCGGCGGCCAGGTGCTCATCGACGAGACGCCCGACGGGCGCACCGAACTCGTCATGACCCCCTCCTTCGAGGCCCCCCTCACCGAGGCCCACCGCTACTTCCTGGGCGAGGACGAGGACGGCGTCAGCTACTTCGCGCTCCAGAAGGACTCCCTGCCCGGCCGCATCGACCAGTCCGCACGCCCCGCCGGACTGCGCGAGGCGGGCCTGCTGCTCTCCCCGCGCGACGCCGGGCTGATGGTGCACGCGGTCGGCCTGGAGAACTGGCAGCGCACCCACCGCTTCTGCTCCCGCTGCGGCGAGCGCACCGTCATCGCCGCCGCCGGGCACATCCGGCGCTGCCCGGCCTGCGGCGCCGAGCACTACCCGCGCACCGACCCTGCGGTGATCATGGCGGTCACCGACGGCCAGGACCGCATCCTGCTCGGCCGCCAGGTGCACTGGCCCGAGGGCCGCTTCTCCACGCTGGCCGGGTTCGTCGAGCCCGGCGAGTCCATCGAGCAGTCGGTGCGCCGCGAGGTCTTCGAGGAGGCGGGCATCACGGTCGGCGAGGTCGAGTACGTCGCCAGCCAGCCCTGGCCGTTCCCCTCCAGCCTGATGCTGGGCTTCTTCGCCCACGCCACCTCCACCGAGATCGACGCCGACGGCGAGGAGATCGAGGAGGCCCGCTGGTTCTCCCGCGACGAGCTGGGCGCGGCCTTCGAGTCCGGCGAGGTGCTGCCGCCCTACGGCATCTCGATCGCCGCCCGGCTGATCGAGATGTGGTACGGCAAGCCGCTGCCGACCCGGAGCGCCTTCTAGACGCCAGAAACCCCGGCCGCCCTGTGTACGGGCGACCGGGGTTCCGGCGGTTCTGCGGGGTCAGGCGCCGAGCGCCTGCTTCACCTGGGCGAGGCTCGGGTTGGTCATGACGACCTCGGAGCCACCCCCGACGGGCACGACGCGCACGGTCGGCACCGTCTGGTTGCCGTCGTTGGCCTTCTCCACGAACGTCGCGGACTCCGGGTCGTGCTCGATGTTGATCTCGGTGAAGGGGATGCCCTCCCGGTCGAGCTGGCCCTTCAGCCGGCGGCAGTAACCGCACCAAGTCGTGCTGTACATCGTCACAGTGCCCTGCATGTCTCGCGCTCCTCAGGCGGCCGGGGGGTACGTCCTACGTCGTGCACAGGGCAAACGCGGGAGGTCCGATGTGCATTCCCACGGATGTGATGCCCGCCCCACGCGGTCGCTGTGACACCCGCCGCATTAAAACGACTATCGGGGCCCGCCTGTGGACAACCGACGCGATGGTCCCGGCCGACCTGGCAGCATGGCCATGTGACAGCAGCAACGCCCTCCCCTCTCTTCCCGCGGACCCCGGACTCGGCCGACGCGGTGCTCGAAGGGCTCGACCCCGAGCAGCGCGAGGTCGCCACCGCCTTGCACGGGCCGGTGTGCGTCCTGGCCGGAGCGGGCACGGGCAAGACCCGCGCCATCACCCACCGCATCGCGTACGGGGTGCGCTCGGGCCTCCTGACGCCCTCCAGCGTGCTCGCCGTCACCTTCACCAACCGTGCCGCGGGCGAGATGCGCGGCCGGCTCCGCCAGCTCGGCGCCCAGGGCGTGCAGGCCCGCACCTTCCACTCCGCCGCGCTCCGCCAGCTCCAGTACTTCTGGCCGAAAGCGATCGGCGGCGGGCTGCCCCGGCTGGTCGACCGCAAGATCCAGCTGGTCGCCGACGCGGCCGCCACCTGCGGTCTCCGCCTGGACCGGGGCGAGCTGCGGGACGCCACCGCCGAGATCGAGTGGTGCAAGGTCACCCAGACCGTCCCCGCCGACTATCCCTACGCGGCCGTGAAGGCGGGCCGCGAGACCCCGCGCGACCCGGCCGAGATCTCCCACCTCTACGCGGCCTACGAGAACCTCAAGCGCGACCGCGCCGTCATCGACTTCGAGGACGTGCTGCTGCTGACCGTCGCCGTCCTCCAGGACCGGCACGACATCGCCGACCAGGTACGCGCCCAGTACCAGCACTTCGTGGTGGACGAGTACCAGGACGTCAGCCCGCTCCAGCAGCGGCTGCTCGAACTCTGGCTCGGCGACCGCGACAGCCTGTGTGTCGTCGGAGACGCCAGCCAGACCATCTACTCGTTCACGGGAGCAACCCCCGACCATCTCCTCGACTTCCGGCTCCGCCACCCCGGCGCCACCGTGGTCAAGCTGGTCCGGGACTACCGCTCCACCCCCCAGGTGGTCCGCCTCGCGAACGGACTGCTCGCCCAGGCCCACGGCCGCGCCGCCGACCACCGGCTGGAACTGGTCTCCCAGCGCGCCCAGGGCCCCGAACCCGTCTACACCGAGTACACCGACGAGCCCGCCGAGGCCGAGGGCGCCGCCCGCCGCATCCGCGAGCTGATCGCCGCCGGGACGCCGGCCGCCGAGATCGCCGTCCTGTTCCGCACCAACTCCCAGTCCGAGACCTACGAACAGGCCCTGGCCGACGCCGGCGTCCCCTACCAGCTGCGCGGCGCCGAGCGCTTCTTCGACCGGCCCGAGGTGCGCAAGGCGGGTGTCGCCCTGCGCGCCGCCGCCCGCTTCGGCGGCAACGACTCCCTGCTCGACGAGGCGGTCGACCTGCCCTCCCAGGTCCGCGCCGTGCTCTCCGGCGAGGGCTGGAGCAGCGAGCCCCCGGCCGGCTCCGGCGCCGTCCGCGAACGCTGGGAGTCGCTGGCCGCGCTGGTCGCTCTCGCCCACGACTTCGCCGCGGCCCACCCCAAGGCCACCCTGAGCGACCTGGTCGCGGAGCTGGACGAGCGGGCCACCGCCCAGCACGCCCCGACCGTCCAAGGCGTCACGCTCGCCTCGCTGCACGCGGCCAAGGGCCTGGAGTGGGACGCCGTCTTCCTGGTCGGCGTCGCCGAGGGCATGCTGCCGATCACCTACGCCAAGACCGACGAGCAGATCGAGGAGGAACGCCGCCTCCTCTACGTCGGCGTCACCCGCGCGCGGGAACGGCTCCACCTCTCCTGGTCCCTCGCCCGCTCGCCCGGCGGCAGGGCGGGCCGCAAACCGAGCCGCTTCCTCGACGGACTGCGGCCCGGCTCCACCGCCACCGTCGGCCGCGCGGCGACCGGCACCGGCGGCGTCGAGCGCGGCACCCTCGGCGGCCTCCCGGCCGCG
>NZ_WWKH01000008.1:0-5590 GCF_009865595.1 Streptomyces sp. SID1328
CCGCCACGATCGCCCCGGCCCGTCCCGCGCCGCCCGGCCGGGCGAGCACCGCGTCCCGCAGGCCGCGCGCGATCCCGGCGGGCAACACCCGTGTGGTGTACCGGCGTTCCGACTCCAGCCCCTTCGCCGCGCCCACGCTCCGGGCCACCAGCGCCTTGGACAGGCCCTCGGCGTACGTCCGGGTGCGGAAGTAGGCGAAGCGCTCGCGGGCCTCGGGCACCCGGTGGTGGATCACCGCCCGGTCGTCGATGAGGAGCACGGCGTCGGGGCGGGCGCGGCTGATCCGGATGCACAGCTCGGTCTCCTCGCAGCCCAGCGGGCGCCGGTCGCCGTCCCGGCCGATCCCGGTGGCGAAACCGCCCGCCAGCTCGAACGCGGTGCGCCGGAAGGAGGCGTTGCCGCCCAGCACGTTGCGCACCCGGACCCGGCCGGGCGGCAGACCCCGGTAGGTGCAGCCCACCACCCAGTCGAACTCCGCCGGGAACCAGGGCGGCCGCCGCCCCGACGCCCACACCGGCTCGGTCCGGCCGCCGACCGCCAGTACGCGCGGGTCGGCGTACCCCTCGGCGAAGTGGCGCAGCCAGTCCCGTTCGGCCACCGCGTCGTCGTCGAGGAACGCGATCACCTCGCCCTTCGACGCGGCGACCCCGGTGTTGCGGCCCGCGGACAGGCCGCGCGGACCGGCGTTGGCGAGCACCCGGACCGGGCCGTCCGCTTCCTTGTACTCGGCGGCCAGCCGGTCCAGCAGGGCGGTGTTGTGGTCCACCACCAGCAGGGTCTCCAGCGGCGGGTGGGACTGGGCGCGGACCGAGGCGACCGCCGCGAGGATGTCCTCCCAGCGGTCCTCGGTGTACACGCAGATCACGACGGAGACGGCCGGAGCGGTCAAGACGACGCTCCCCGCCGGGAGTCCGCCAGCGGCGAGCGGCGTCCCCGGCGCAGCGCACGGCGGTTGGAACGCTCCTGGAGGATCACTCTGAGCACCCGCAGCCCGTCCCGCACGGCCCGCAGGTTGCTGGTGCCGTGGATGCGGAGGTACTCGTGGCTGGGGATCTCCTGCACCTTCAGCCCTGCCTTGACCACTCTGATGTTCATCAGCGTCTCGACCTCGAAGCCGGTGCAGTCCAGGTCGATCTTGTCCAGGCAGTGCCGCCAGAAGGCGTTGTAGCCGTAGCAGAGGTCGGTGTAGCGGGCGCCGAACTTGCGGTTGACGACCGTGCACAGCGCCCAGTTGCCCAGCTTGCGGATCAGGGTCATGTCATCGGTGCCGCCGCCGTTGGCGAACCGGGAGCCCTTGGCGAAGTCGGCGCCGGAGACCAGCGCGGAGACGTAGGAGACGATCTCGTTGCCGTCGGCCGAGCCGTCCGCGTCGACCATCACGATGATGTCGCCGGAGCATGCCTCGAAACCGCTGATCAGGGCGTCCCCCTTGCCCTTGCCGCGCTGGGCGACCACCTTCACGTCCGGCCACAGCGAGCGGGCCACGTCCACGGTGTCGTCGGTGGAGTCGCCGTCGACCAGGACCACTTCGTGAATCCAGTCCGGCAGCGTCTTGAACACGTACGGCAGGTTCTCCGCCTCGTTCATGGCGGGGATCACCACGCTCACCGGCGGAGTGATCGCCAGGTGCGAGGAGATGGGCCGGTAATGGGCCGCGAGCAGCGGTTCGCGGTCCGGACCCGGCGTGCGCAGAACAGAACTCATGACTGTGGTCCCTCTCGTCCGGTGGACCGCCCACCCCTCGGGCGGCCCGGCTGTGTGTCCGGTTCGAAAGGGGGGTTCTCGTCCCTGGCCGCGGCACGGCGAAAAGCGCTCCGGGCCGGAAAGGACGAGCTGGCAAAGCTGACCGGGCCCCCGAGCGTGCAGGGACCTCCGGTCGCGCGGCACGGCCCGGTCACCTGGTGCGGTCACCGAGCACGGCACCCCCCTACCGCGCCTCACCCCGGTGCGTCACGGCTCCGAGCCCTCCCCTGAACCGTGGGCGACGGACCGATCGGGTGAGATGTACGACGGTATTGACGATAGAAGCAGAATCGCAAGACCTGGACGTGGTCTCACGAATCAGTTGGTTTGGCCGTTACGGAACTTTGGCCTGTTTTACTCCCCTCCGGTGTCCCCTCCCGCGAACCCTCCCCCTGTCGTGCACGGGTGGCCAGGAGGATCAGCAGGCTGAGTACGGTCACGGCGACGATCCCGCCGGTCACCGACCAGCGATGCACCGTCAACATGGCCTGGGCGACCAGCATGTCGAGCGCCACCGCCCCCGCGAGCGCGGCGATCAGCCGGCCGAAGGGGTCGAGCCCGCGCAGCGCCACGGCGATGGCCAGGGCTGGTGCGGCGAGCAGGAAGAACAGCGCGCACGGCCCGCGCAGCGGTGAGCCGGAGTCCGTGAGCGCGAGCAGCGCGCCGCACGCGGCGGTGCCGGCCGCGGCTCCGGCGAGCAGCGCCGACAGGTCCCTCCCCGGACCTGCCCGCTCTGCGCCTTCGCCGTCCGCCATGGAGCCATCTGCCGTGGATCTGTTGCCAGTTGAGGACCGCATGGGCCGACTTTGCCCCCCGACGCGCCGGATGCCGGGCTTCAATGTGGCCCAGCCGCTCGGAGGGCGTCAAGACGACCTCGGTCCGCATGCCTCTTCTGGGGCAATGTGCCCGAACCCGTCTACGTCATGTGCTATGTGGCGGGTCGTCAACAAGGCGGACCTGCCCCGCGCCCGGCCGGACGGTTGAGGGGCGAAATTGTTTTGGCATGGACACTTCCCGTCAACGCGCGTAGCTGGTACCAAAGTTGTGGCAGAGATCCTGCTAAAGGGAGGTTCCATGAGACGTACCCGAATTGCGGCATACGTGGCTTCACTCCTCCTCGCCACCGGCTTCACCCTCGCCGGTGCCGGATCGTCGCAGGCCGCCACCGGTGGCTACGTGGCGCTCGGCGACTCCTACTCCTCCGGGGTGGGGTCGGGCAGTTACATCAGTTCCAGCGGCGACTGCGACCGCAGCACCAAGGCGTACCCCTACCTCTGGAACGCCGCGCACGGCCCGTCCTCGTTCGCCTTCAACGCCTGCTCGGGCGCCCGCACGGACGACGTCCTCGCGAACCAGCTCGGCTCGCTCAACTCCTCCACCGGCCTGGTGTCCATCACCATCGGCGGCAATGACGCCGGCTTCGCCGATGTCATGACCACCTGTGTCATCTCCTCCGACAGCACCTGTCTCTCGCGGATCAACACCGCCCGCGCCTACGTCGACTCCACGCTGCCCGGCAAGCTCGACGCCGTGTACAACGCGATCAGCGCCAAGTCCCCCTCCGCCCGCGTGGTCGTCATCGGCTACCCGCGCTTCTACCTGCTCGGCCAGACCTGCCTCGGCCTCTCCGAGACGAAGCGCTCCGCGATCAACAGCGCGGCCGACTACATGAACAGCGCCATCCAGAAGCGCGCCCAGGCCCACGGCTTCGTCTTCGGTGACGTCCGCACCACCTTCACCGGCCACGAGATCTGCTCCAGCGACTCCTGGCTGCACAGCGTCAACTGGACGAACATCGGTGAGTCCTACCACCCCACCGCGGCCGGACAGTCCGGCGGCTACCTCCCCGTGCTCACCAACGCCGCCTGACCCACGCGGCCCACAGGGGTGACCCCGGCAAAGCGAGCCGTACGGGAGTCACTCGCACGAGGGAAACATCAAGGTGTGCCGGAGGATGAAGCGGAGGCCCCGTCCGACGGGGTCTCCGTCGTCTTGTCACACGTCACGGTGAACGGCACCTCGTCGGACGTGACCCGCTCCGGCTCGCGCACCTCCACACTGATGGCGTTCTCCGACGTGCCGTCCTCGTCGTTCGTCCGCACGGTCACCCGCGCCTGCCGCGTCCGCTCCCCGCCCTCCGGGAAGGACAGCGTGCGCCACTCCTCGCCCTCGAACGAGCCGTGCTTCAGCTTCCACCGGTAGCGCACCTCGGCGGGCAGCCGCCCCACGGTGAACGTCGCGGTGAACACCGGCGACCCGGCCTCCGGCGGAGGGCAACTCCCCTGGTACTGCGTGTGCGTTCCGGTCAGCGACACCCGTACCGACTGCGCGGGCTCACTGCTGCTCGGCGGGGCGCTGCTCTTCGAAGGTGACGGCTCATGGCTGGTCGGTGTGGGGGAGCGGGGCTCGCCGCTCTTCGTCACGGTCGCGCTCGGGGTGCTTCCGCCCTCGTTCCGGTCGCCGTCGTCCCGCTGCAGCAGGGTGTACGTCAGCCCGGCCAGCGCGAGGACCAGGGCGAGCACGCCGATGACCAGGACGGCGCCCGCGCGGCGCTCGCGCACCGGCGGCGCCGGGTCGGGTTCGCCCTCCGGCAGCAGGACGGTCGGCGGGGGCGGCGGTACGTAAGCGACACGGGTCGTGGGGGCGCCCCCGGCCGCGATCAGTCGCAGCTCGCGCGCGGCCTGTTCGGCGGGCAGCCGTTCCTCGGGGTCCTTGCGGAGGAGGCCCTCGACGACCGGGGTGAGGGGGCCCGCGAGGTGCGGGGGCGGCAGGGGTTCGTCCACCACGGCGCGCAGGGTGGAGATCGGGGTGTCGTGGCGGAACGGGGAGCCGCCCTCCACCGCCGCGTACAGCAGCACACCCAGCGACCACAGGTCCGATTCGGGGCCCGGAGTACGGCCCAACGCCCGCTCGGGGGAGAGGAATTCGGGCGAGCCGATCACCTCTCCGGCCATGGTCAGCGCCGAGCTGCCCTCGACCGAGGCGATACCGAAGTCGGTCAGCACCACCCGGCCGTCGTCCGACAGCAGCACGTTGGCCGGCTTCACGTCCCGGTGCAGTACACCGACCCCGTGCGCGGCGCGCAGCGCGTCCAGCACCTCCGCGCCGACGCGGGCCGACTCCGTCACGGACAGCGGGCCGGTCGTCTCCAGGATGTCGGCGAGCGAGCGGCCGCGCACCAGCTCCATGACGATCCAGGGGCGGCCGCCCTCCATCGCCACGTCGTACACCGTGACCACATTGGGGTGGGCGACCCGAGCCGCCGCCCACGCCTCACGCTCCAGGCGGGCGTACATCCGCTCCACGTCCCCGGCGGGCAGCCCGGCCGGGGCGCGTACCTCCTTGACGGCCACCTCACGCCGGAGCACCTCGTCGTGGGCGCGCCACACCGTGCCCATGCCGCCCTCGCCCAGCGGGGACAGCAGACGGTAACGGCCGGCGATCAACCGATCGCGTCCCGGCTGTTCTGACACGGGCTCCCCCTACGGCACGTCGCGCGAATCCTGACCAACGTAGCTTCAGCCGACAGCGCTTGCGACCCCCTTGAGCATCAATCCGGCGCCCAGCAGGAGCACGGCCAGCGCGGAGGCCAGGGGGATCGTGCGGCGGAGCAGGACGGTGAGGGGGTGGGCGTGACGGGCCGGGTTCCGGTCCAGGAGGCGTCCGGCGACGGCGCCGAGCCTGACCACGGCGAAGCCGGCTGCGGTGAGGGTCAGGGCCAGGCCGACGCCGTACGCGACCACCAGGAGGAGACCGAACCATGCCTGGCCGAGGGCGGCTGCGCCCACCAGCACGACCACGGCGGAGGGGCTGGGGACGAGGCCGCCGGCGAAGCCGAGGAGGAGGG
>NZ_WWKH01000075.1:0-372 GCF_009865595.1 Streptomyces sp. SID1328
CCGGCGAGCCGGACCGGCGAGGCCCCGCGGCACCGGCCGGGACCGGCACCACCCGGCGCCCGCCCACGGCAAGCACCGTCGCCGGGGCCGGCCTCCCGCACGCACCCACACCCTCCGACGCCCGCCGAGAACCCCGAGGCCAAGGCCGAGCGCAGCGGCCGCGCATGCGTTACCGGACCAGTCCCCAGCGGAAGCCGAGTGCCACCGCGTGGGCGCGGTCCGAGGCACCGAGCTTCTTGAACAGGCGCCGGGCGTGGGTCTTGACGGTGTCCTCGGAGAGGAACAGCTCGCGGCCGATCTCCGCGTTGGAGCGGCCGTGACTCATGCCCTCCAGCACCTGGATCTCCCGCGCGGTGAGCGTGGGCGCCGCCC
>NZ_WWKH01000728.1:0-31386 GCF_009865595.1 Streptomyces sp. SID1328
GCCACCACCCGCTCCCCGCCCGGCGCCAGCCGTACCGGCACCGCGTCCCCGAGCATCCCCTCGCGCCGGGCCCGCGCCGCGAGTATCCCGGCGACCCCCTCGACGTACTCCCCCGGCGCCGCGGCGACCGTCCGCCCGCCGAGCAGCACCCGGTCGATGTCCAGCAGCCCGGCGAGATTCCCGGCACCCACCCCGAGCACGCGCGCCGCTTCCCCCGTCTCGCCGCGCCCGACAGCCGCCAGGCACAGCGCTTCCAGGCACCCCCGGTCCCCGCACTCGCACGGCGGCCCGTCGAGCTGGATCACCTGGTGCCCGAACTCACCGGCGCCGGTACGCGCTCCCCGGTGCACGCTCCCGCCGATCACCAGGCCCGCGCCGAGGCCCGTACCGAGGTGCAGGTAGGCGAACGACCCGCCCTCGCCCCCCGCCGCCAGCCCGAGCGCCGCCGCGTTGGTGTCCTTGTCGACCACCACGGGCACCCCGAGCCGCCCGGCGAGCGCGTCCCGCAGCGCGAAGCCCTCCCACTCCGGGAACCCGGTCACCCGGTGCAGCACCCCGCCGACGTGGTCCAGTGGGCCGGGCAGCGCGACCCCGACCCCGAGCAGCGTCCCGGCGTCCGCGAGCCCCTCACCGCCCAGCACCTCCGTGACCAGCGCGGTCACCTCGTCCGCGACCAGCGCGAGCACCGTCTCCGCCCCGCCGCCGAGACCGGTGTCACCGCGCCGCTCCCCCACCACGGTGCCGTTGAGGTCGAGCAGCACCACCCGCAGCTCGTCCCGGTCCAGGTGCACGCCCACCGCGTGCCCGGCCTCGGGGACCAGGCGCAGCACGGTGCGCGGCTTGCCGCCGGTGGAGGCGCGGCGTCCGGCCTCGGCGGCGAAGCCGTCCTCCCGCAGCCGCGCGGTGATCTTGCTGACGGCCTGCGGGGTGAGCCCCGTGCGCTCGGCGAGTTCCAGCCTGCTGATGCCCTCCGCCCCGGCGCCGCGCAGCAGATCGAGCACGAGTGCGGTGTTGTGCGACCGCACCGCGAGCAGATTGGCCCCCGCCGGGTTGCTCCTCGTCCTGTTCACGGGTCCATTCTCCCCGCCGCTTGCACTTTGGCAACAGCGTTGCGAAAGTAGGAGTCATGACTGGTACACCCCTCCGCGTCGGCCTGATCGGCTACGGCCTCGCCGGCTCCGTCTTCCACGCCCCGCTGATCGCCGCCACGGACGGCCTCGTCCTGGACACGGTCGTCACCTCGAACCCCGAGCGCCAGGAGCAGGCCCGCGCCGAGTTCCCGGACGTCCGCGTGGCCGCCACCCCGGACGAGCTGTTCGCGCGCTCCGGTGAGCTGGACCTGATCGTCATCGCGTCTCCGAACAAGACGCACGTGCCGCTCGCCACCACCGCCCTCAAGGCCGGCCTGCCGGTCGTGGTGGACAAGCCGATCTCCGGCACCGCCGCCGAGGCCCGTGAACTGGCCGCCCTCGCCGACGAGCACGGGGTGCTGCTCTCCGTCTTCCAGAACCGCCGCTGGGACAACGACTTCCTCACCCTGCGCAAGCTGCTGGCCGACGGCGCCCTGGGCGACGTCTGGCGCTTCGAGTCCCGCTTCGAGCGCTGGCGCCCGCAGCCCAAGGGCGGCTGGCGCGAGTCCGGCGACCCGGCGGAGATCGGCGGCCTGCTCTACGACCTCGGCAGCCACGTCGTCGACCAGGCCGTCACCCTGTTCGGCCCGGTCACCGAGGTGTACGCCGAGGCGGTCGTCCGACGTGACGGCGCCGAGACGGACGACGACACCTTCCTCGCCCTGACCCACGCGAACGGCGTCCGCTCGCACCTGTACGTCTCCGCGACCACCGCCCAGCTCGGCCCCCGCTTCCGGGTGCTCGGCTCGCGCGCCGGTTTCGTGAAGTACGGCCTGGACCCGCAGGAGGCGGCGCTGCGCGACGGCGCCCGCCCCGGCACCGACGCCGCGTGGGGCGTCGAGGAGGAGTCGCTCTGGGGCCGCCTCGGCGCCGGCGAGTCCCCGGTCACCGGCGGCGGCACCGCCGTGGAGACCGTGCCCGGCGACTACCCCGCCTACTACGCGGCCGTCGCCGCCGCCGTCCGGGGCACCGGCCCGAACCCGGTGACCGCGCTGGAGGCCGCGGAGACCCTCGACGTACTGGAGGCGGCCCGCCGGTCCGCCCGCGACAAGGTGACGGTGACCCTCTGATGACGCAAGCGCAGAACACCCCGAGCGTGGCGGACCTGGAGGCGCAGGAACAGCGCCTGGTCTTCCGTACCTTCACCCACGACGACGCCTGGGCACTGGGCTCCCTCCTGGTGGAGCTGGGCCGGGAGCGGCAGGCGCCTATCGCCGTCGACATCCACCGCGCGGGCCAGCAGCTCTTCCACGCGGCGCTGCCCGGCTCGACCCCGGACAACGACGCCTGGATCGCCCGCAAGCGCCGGGTGGTGGAGCGGTACGGCTCCGCCTCCTACCTGGTCGGCTCGCGTTTCCGCGCCAAGGGCACCACCTTCGAGGACTCGTCCCGCCTCGACCCCGACCGCTACGCGGCGCACGGCGGCTCCTTCCCGATCACCGTGGAAGGCGTGGGCGTCATCGGCTCGGTGACCGTCTCCGGTCTGCCCCAGATCGAGGACCACCGGCTGGTCGTCGAGGCGCTGGAGCGGTTCCTGAAGTAGGGGCTGGACAACGCCGCAGATGGGCGTGCCGGACCCCGCGTCCGCGCCATGATCCGCCGGACAGGCCCTGATGACACCCGCGCGGCTCCCTCCGGTCGGACCCGTCGTGCACGACGATCGTTCGTGCACGACATCCAGCCGGAGGGAAAGAACCGATGAGCGACTCGACGAGCGGGAGCATCTCCAAGGCGGAGATCGGCCGGTACGGCGTATGGAGTCTCGGCCTGCGCAACGAGGACCCGGGCCGGCGCGGTGAGATCGGCGAGGCGGCGGCCGAACTCCAGGAACTCGGCTACGGCACCGCCTGGCTCGGGGGCTCCAGCGCGCCCGTCAACGCCCTGCCCCTGCTGGAGAAGACCGACCGGCTGATCGTCGGCACCAGCATCCAGAGCATCTGGCAGCACGACGCCCGTGAGAGCGCGGCCGGTTACGCCGAGGTGGAGACCGCGCACCCCGGCCGCTTCCTGCTCGGCCTGGGCGTGAGCCACGCCAAGCTGGCCGAGCAGTACCGGCGGCCGTACTCGGCGCTGGTGGAGTACCTGGACGAGCTGGACGCGGCCGGTGTCCCGGCCGGGCGGCGCGCCCTGGCCGCGCTCGGACCGAAGACCGTACGGCTGGCGGGCGAGCGCTCGCTGGGGGCGCTCCCCTATCTCGTCACCCCCGAGCACACCGCCCGGGCCCGCGAGATCATCGGCCAGGAGCCGCTGCTGGCCCCGGAGTTCGCGGTCGTACTGGAATCCGGCCCGGCCCGCGCCCGCGAACTGGCCCGTGGTCACCTGGCCATGTACCTCCAGCTCCCCAACTACACCACCAACTTCCAGCGGCTCGGCTTCACCGAGGACGACCTGCGCGACGGCGGCAGCGACCGGCTGATCGACGCGCTCTACGCCTGGGGCGACGACGACACCATCCGCGGGAAGGTGAACGCCTTCCTCGAGGCGGGCGCCGATCACGTCGCCCTCCAGGTCGTGCAGGAGGGCTCTCCCGACGACCTGCACCGCGCGGCCTGGCGGAAGCTGGCGGGCATCCTCCTCTGACCCCGCCGGCCGGCTGTACCCCTGGCCGCTCACGACAGCATCGCCCGCTCCACCGCGCTCCAGGTGGTGCTGGTGACGACGTAGAGCGCGGCGGCCAGGGGGACGACGGCGACGGTCACCAGGGTGAGGAAGGACAGGAACGGGGCCACCTTGCCGACCGCGCCCTGGCCCGGAACGCCTGCCTGTACGGGATTCTCGGCCGCCGCCCGCCTGGTGCGCCGGAAGTTGACCGTGGCGACGGCCGCGACGACGGCGAAGAGGGCCAGGTAGACGAGGCCGGCCCCGCCGAAGATCCCGCCGCCGAGGGCATCGGTCCAGCGGCCGGCAAGCGGGGCGGCGAGGAGGTCGTGGTCGAGGAGGGTGTTGCGGCCGTCGCCGATCGTGGCGTTGGAGAACAGGTGGTACAGCAGGAAGAACGTGGGGAGTTGGAGCAGGCCGGGCAGCAGGCCGGAGAACGGGGAGACCTTCGCCTCGGTGTGCAGCTCCAGCACCGCCCGCTGGAGCCGCTCGGGATCGCGGGCGTGTTTCGCGCGCAGCTCGGAGATCCTGGGCTCGAGCGCGGTGCGGGCCCGCTGTCCCCTGGCAGCGGCGCGGGCGAGGGGGTGGGTGGCCAGCCGGACCAGCGCGGTGAACAGGACGATCGCGGCGGCGGTCGCGGAGGCGTGGAAGAACGGCTGCAGCAGATCGGCGAGTTGCTCGACCAGGTGGGCGAAGACAGACATGGGGGACCCTCCGTACGGGGTGGCGTCGTGCGGGATGCGGCCGGGAAGCGGCCGATGGCAGGACGACCCGCGCGGGCGGGGCGGAGAGAGGGGTGGTGCGGCCCTACGCGCAGGTCGTCGGCAGGACCCGGCCGGGCGCCCGTGGCCTGCGGCGCCCCCTCGCGTCGGGGTCGCGCTGCGCCAGGAAAGCCGTACGGCGGGCCCTGTCGCGTATCGCGGTGCGGACGCGCGTCGGCGGGACGGCGGGGACGCGGCGGGCGGTGAGGACCGAGCAGAGGACGAGGGCGGTGCCGGCGGCGGTGGTCGCGGCGAGCGCGACGGCGGTGGTGAGACCGCCGGAGCCGAGCAGGGCGGCCTGGAGCAGCAGGAGTTGGACCAGGACGAGCAGCGGCAGCAGAGCGCGCGTGACGGCGGAACGACCGTGCATCACCGACCACACCCCCCTCTGTCCCCTTGCCCCCATGACTACGGGCTGTACAGGCCCGTTCACCCCGTACAACGCCCGGTGCTCCGGCCCGGTTCCCGATCTTCGCCGCGAGTTGGGGAAATCTCCTCGTCGGGCGCCCTCCTCCGCTGTCACCCCTCGGCAGTACGGTGTCATGCATGCGCCCCGACACGCCTGCCGAGAACGTCGACCACACCGCCGAAGCGGCACGCCTGGAGCGGACCGCCGGCCTGTACCCCGAGGACGCGGAGGCCCTGCTGCTGCGCGCCGCGGCCCACCTCGAACTGTCCGGCGCCCGCCCCGCGGCGACCGCGCTCTACGACCGCCTGCTGTCCTCCGCCGGCCCGCTGGAGCATCCGCAGCTCGTCCGCGCCCTGAAGGCGGCGAACCTGTGGGAGTACGGCCACGAGGCCGAGGCGCGCGCGATCATCGACGGCATCCGCACGGCCGCTCCGCGGGACGCGGCGCCGTGGGTGATCGTCGCGGAGGCGCTGGAGTCGCACGACGAACTGGAGGCGGCGCACGAGACGTTCCACGAGGCTGCGGTCCTGCTGCTGACGGACGCGCCGGAGCCGCCGTACGCCACGCACCCGCTCCTCTTCGGCCGCCACCGGGTGCGCCGCATGCTGGGCCTCCCGCACGACACCTGGGACGCCCTCGCCGACACCCTCCACACCTCTCCGGTCTCCCTGGACGAACTCCACGACCCCAAGCGCGTCTGGTCCCTCGGCTCGGAGAACCCCGCCGAACTCGAAGCCGAGATCTCCCGCCTCCGAGCGGAACTGTCCACGGCCCGCGAGGCCCTCTCCCGCCCGTACCCCGTAGCCGTCCTCCACTGGCCGTCTTCGGAGCTGACGGAACTGGTGGCGG
Source organism: Streptomyces sp. SID1328 (assembly GCF_009865595.1). NCBI lineage: Bacteria > Bacillati > Actinomycetota > Actinomycetes > Kitasatosporales > Streptomycetaceae > Streptomyces > Streptomyces sp. SID1328. The sequence goes on from NZ_WWKH01000728.1 coordinate 5,748, forward strand.
CGTACCCGGCCCTGGAAGCGGAGTACACGTCCCATGCCCACCACCTGGCGACCATAGAGACGTCCCTCCGCGAACTAGCCGCCTCCGGCACCCCGAACCTCGGCATCGTCACGGGCACGGTCCCGTCGTACGAGGCCTTCGCGGCCTCGGAGGGCGCGTCTCCGGCGGACCCGGCGTTGCTCCCCGAGTACGCGACGACGCTGGCGGCGCGCGGGTTGGCGGTGGCGTGGCCGCCGCAGCGGGGGGCTGGGTGTTGGTGTGTGAGTGGGCGGGAGTACGGGGAGTGCCACGGGGCGACGAAACCGACGGCCACGAGCTGAACGTCCCCCACCGTGCCACTCCTCCACAACTCGCACACATACACGTCACATATGATCAGTTGACTCGGCATGCCCCCGTGCGATCTGGGCGTGTCCCGGCCCGCGAGGAAACTGCATGCCCTTCCAGCCCACCTCCGACTGGCAGTTCGACGTGCCCACGGACGGGAGCAAGCGGCTCCCGCCGGCGGCCAGGTCGTTCGAGTCGCTTTCGCATCAGGGCTACAGCTTCGAGGCGGCCATCGCCGACCTGATCGACAACTCGATCGACGCGGGGGCGCAGAACGTGGTCGTGAGCTTCCTGCGGGACACCGGTGAACGCGGTGGCCGGGACCGCCTCGTCGGCCTGCTCGTCATCGACGACGGGCACGGCATGGACGAGGCGGGCCTCGACACGGCCATGACCGTCGGCGGGCGCACCGGTTACGCCAACGACGCTCTCGGCCACTTCGGCGCCGGTCTCATCGCACGCCGACGCGCTCACCGTGATCAGCCGGACCAAGCGCAGTCCGTCGGCCGGCCGCCGCTGGCTCACCGCCCGCGCGCAGGCGGACTTCACCTGTGACATCGTCGACGCCTCGTACTGCCAGAGCCTGGTCGACCGCTACGACGGCGTCATCGGCTGGCACGGCACGATCGTCCGCTGGGACCAAGTGCGCGCGTTCGAGACCATCACCGACGGACAGACGGACCGCTACCTCAACGACGCGATCGAACGGCTCGAGACGCACCTCGGCCTGCATCTCCACCGGTTCCTGGCGCGGGAGGACTTCCACGTCGACATCGTCGTCGAGGACGTCCACACCCGGGACGAGCTGGACCATCGAGGTGTGGAGCCCATCGATCCGTTCGGCTACCGGATCGCCGGCCGCGCCGGTTACCCCCGCACGTACGTCGCGCCCGTCGAGGGCGTGGGAGACGTCGCGCTCACCGCACACATATGGCCGCCCAAGTCACCGCTCGTCGCCTTCCGCGGCATCGGGCCCCTCACCGAGCGCCAGGGCTTCTACCTCTACCGCAACGACCGGCTCGTGCAGGCCGGCGGCTGGAACGACACCCGGAGCCCGGAGGGTCACCTCGCCCTCGCCCGCGTCGCCGTCGATCTCCCGGCCGAGCCGAACGACGTGTTCGCCCTGACCGTCAAGAAGGACGGCGTCCAGGTCACCCCGGCGTTCGCCCGAGGACTGGAGAAGGCGGCGGACCCCGACGCCGCTCACACCTTCGCCGAGTACGTCCGCGAGGCCGAGACGACCTATCGCGAGGCCGCCAAGCGGCGTACCGAGGTCAAGCGCACGGCCGTCATCCCGCCCGGCAAGGGGATCGACCCGAAACTGAAGCGGACGCTGCGTGACGAACTGCCGCAGCTCGAGGGCGACGACCCCATCGCCTTCAGCTGGGCCAGGCTCGACGTGCCGCCCGGCGTCGATTCCGCCGATCTGCTGTTCACCATCGACCACAAGGAGCGCCAGGTCGTCCTCAACAAGGACTACCGGCACGCCTTCAACGGCGACCGCCGCGGGGGCTCCAATGACGCGCCGGTCCTCAAGAGCCTGCTCTACCTGATGCTCAACGAGATCTTCCAGAAGGAGCGGGTCTGGGCCAACCAGACCGACAAGGTCGCTCTGTGGAACAGCGTGCTCGTGACCGCGGTACGGGCCGAACTCGCCCGCGCCGAGGGCTAGTCGCACCCCGTCCTCCTCACCGTTCCGCCGCACAGAGAGGCCGCCCAGCCGCGTGACCGCCGAGAACACCATCACCCCTGACCACCTCACCGACCTCCACGGGGAGGTCCTCGACGCGATGAGCCGGCGCGGCCCCAAGCACTTCGCCAAGCTCGCCTTCGTTCTCGCCGACGCAGACGAACCCGCGGACACGGACCTGCCCCACTTCCGTGACCGCATACTGGCCGCGGACTCCGGTGACGAGCTGCTCGCCCTCTGGCGCCGCAAGCTCACGGCATGGGACTTCGAACAGTCCCCCACGTGGTCGGTCACCGCGCCTCGTACCCCGGAGCGCCGTACCGAGGTCTACGACAAGCTCGCGTTCGGCGCGGATCTGCGCAAGGCGCTAGACGCCGCCGTCCCGGTCCACCGGGAAGCAGGCCCGGTCACCATCAGCCGCGAGTTCCAGCCCTGGTACACCCGGGAGCACGCGGCGAACCGCTCCTTCTACTGGACCTCGTACGAGCGGCTGCTGCGCCGCAAGGGCTGGAGCGACGCGGCGGTCTCCAGCCTGGACGAGGCCGCCCACGCGGTCGTCGAGCGGCTCGCCGACCCCATCCGCGACGACCCTTACGGCGCGCGCGGGCTCGTCGTCGGCTACGTCCAGTCCGGCAAGACCGCCAACTTCACCGGCGTCACCGCCAAGGCCATCGACGCGGGCTACCGCCTGGTCATCGTGCTGGGCGGAACCCTTAACCTGCTGCGCGGCCAGACCCAGCGCCGGCTCGACATGGAACTGATCGGCCAGGAGAACATCCTCGGCGCGGCCGACCCGAACGATCCGGACGCCCTGGTCGGCATCGACTACCAGGACGACGAGGACTGGCCCACGAAGTTCGTTTCGTTCGGTGCCCGGCCCTCCCTGCTCGGCGCCTTCGACATCGAGCGTCTGACCTCTCGCGATCGTGACTACATGTCGCTGGAACGCGGCATCAGCGCCCTGGAGTTCGAGAAGCCGAACCGCACCCTCCCCCTGCACGACCCCTCGAACCTGCACGCGGCCCGCGCCCGCGTCATGGTCGTGAAGAAGAACATGTCGGTGCTGGAGAACCTGGTCAAGGACCTCAAGAAGATCGGCCCGATCCTCGGCGAGATTCCGGCCCTGATCATCGACGACGAGTCGGACCAGGCCTCGGTGAACACCACGGACCCGAAGAAGTGGGAGGCCGGCACGGTCACCCGCACCGCGATCAACGGCCAGATCAGCAAGCTCCTCAAGCTTCTGCCGCGTGCCCAGTACGTCGGCTACACCGCGACCCCGTTCGCCAACGTGTTCGTCGACCCGAGCGACGAGGAGGACCTCTTCCCGCGCGACTTCCTCATCTCGCTGCCCCGCCCCGCCGATTACATGGGCGTGCAGGACTTCCATGACCTGGACACCGTCGACGGTGACGAGGGCGAAGCCGAGAAGAAGCATGTCCGCGGCATCTACGACTCCACGGGCGACCGTCTCCAGGAAGCCCTGGACGCCTACGTCCTCACGGGCGCGGTGAAGCTCTACCGCGCGGAGCACGACGTACCCTCCGGCCCGTTCCGCCACCACACCATGCTCGTGCACGAATCGGTCCGCATGGCCGAGCACGCCGCACTCGCCGAACGCATCGAGACGATGTGGCACAACGCCGCGTACACGGGCCCGGGGGGCCACGCGCGCCTGGAAGCCCTCTTCGACATGGACTTCCGCACCCACGCGGACGGCTCGCTGCCCACTCCCGCGACGTATGCGGACCTCAAGCCGTACGTCTCCAGGGCCCTTCAGCTGATCAACCGGGGCGGCAGCCCTGTCATGGTCGTCAACGGCGAGAGCGAGCGCGACTACGCCCAGCCCGACCTGGACTTCGACCGCACGCCGAACGTCTGGAAGATCCTCGTCGGGGGCACCAAGCTGTCCCGCGGCTTCACGGTCGAGGGCCTGACGATCTCCTACTACCGCCGTACGACACAGCAGGCCGACACCCTGATGCAGATGGGCCGCTGGTTCGGCTTCCGCCCCGGCTACCGCGACCTGGTACGCCTGTACATCGGCCGCGAGGAACAACTCGGCAAGGGCCGCACGGCGAAGACGGTCGACCTGTACGAGGCGTTCGAGGCTATCTGCCGCGACGAGGAACTCTTCCGCGCCGAGATCACCCGCTACGCCCCCCTGGTGGATGGGCGCCCCCAGGTCACTCCTGCCCAGATCCCGCCGCTGGTGGCGCAGCATCTGCCGTGGGTGAGACCGTCGGCGCGGAACAAGATGTTCAACGCGGAGCTGGTGGAGGTGCGGTCGCCGGGCACGTGGGTGGAGCCGACCGCTCACCCGGAGACCTCGAACGAACTGGCCGCCAACACCGGGTGCTGGGAGCCGGTGCTCGCCGCACTGGGGCAGGACGCGGTGCGTCTGTCGGTCGGGGACGGCCCCGAATACGAGGCACGGGTGGGAACGGTCTCGCACGCGACGCTGACGACGGTGCTGGCCGACCTGCGGTGGTCGATCCCGAGCCAGTTCTCGCCGCACCTGGAGTTCCTGCTGGAGGCGGGACGGCAGACGACGATCGACGACTGGCTCGTGATCTCGCCGCTGCAGACCTCGGCACGGCGCGCGGAGACACGGATCCTGGGACATGGCCCGTTCACCCCAGCCCGGCGTACGCGTCGGCGTGGCTCGCTCTTCGGTGCGCTCAGCGAGCCGAAGCACCGCGCCGCGGCACTGCGCGTCGCGGGTGCCGTCGAGACGGCCGGGAACGCGTCGGTCGAGCGGCTCGTCCGCCCGCGCCGAGGGGCGCTGCTGCTCTACCCCGTGGTCGAGTCCGAACCCCGCCTCGGCCCCGACGGGACGGTGGAGCCCGGTGACGTCGTCATGGCCTTCTCCTTCGTCGCGCCGAAGTCGTCGGTGGGCGCAGGTCGCTCGTTGGTCCGGTTCCGTACGATCGACTCGGGCCGGCAGGACGCGATCGTCATCGACCGGGACGACGCACAGACCTGAGGCGCGACACCATTGGACAACGTGAGACCCTCCTCCCCCGACGTCTCGGCACGCATGTCCCGCCAGGCCAGCAAGGACACCAACGCCGAACTGGCCGTGCGACGTCTGCTGCACGCGGCGGGCCTGCGATACCGCGTGGAGTACCCGGTGCCGGGCATGTCGCGGCGCCGCATCGACGTGGCGTTCACCCGGACCAGGATCGCTGTCCTGATCGACGGGTGCTTCTGGCACGGGTGCCCGCAGCACGCCACGCAGCCGAAGGCCAACGCCGAGTGGTGGCGCAGGAAGCTCGACCGCAACATGGCCCGCGACCGCGAGACGACGGAGCACCTGACCGCGCTGGGCTGGATGGTGCTCCGGTTCTGGGAGCATGAGGCGCCCGAGGACGTGGCCGTACGGGTCAGAGCCGCCGTGCTGTCGCGTTCGGCGCAAGGCACGAGTAGGGGGAAAGCGTGCGGAACCTGACCTTCGTCGATGTGTGCTCCGGTGCGGGGGGCCTGGCCCTCGGACTGGAGCAGGCGGGATTCGAGCCCCGCCTGCTGCTGGACGACGACGATCTCGCCGTCACCACCCTGCGGACCAACCGGCCGCACTGGAACGTGCTGCGCACGGACCTGCTGGAGTTCGATCCGGCCGAGCACCCCGTGAGTCATGACGTGGATCTCCTGGCGGCGGGGCTGCCGCGGGTGAGGTCGAGCGCGACCGCCCGGCGGGTGGACACCGGCATCGAGGAGCGGCTGCTGGAAGCGACCGTCTACCTCGTGCACGCGATCAGACCGCGTGCCGTGCTCATCGAGAACGTCCCCGAACTCGCCCACTCGGACCTGCATCGACGATTCCGTGACTTCGTCCACGCCGAACTGGATCACCTGGGATACGAGTTCAGTTGGTTCGTCGTGAACGCCGTCGACTTCGGCGTACCGCAGAGCCGGAAGCACGGCGTCCTGGTCGCTGTCCGGCGGGAGTGGGCGAGAGCGTTCCGGCAACCGGTACGGACCGCGCGCGAGCCGATGACGGTCGGTGCCGCGTTGGGGCCGTCCATGGCCGCCCGTGGATGGACGGATGCCGCCCGCTGGGCCGCCCAGGCCGACCGGCCGGCTCCGACTCTGGTCGGCGGTTCGAAGAACCGGGGCGGCGCCGACCTGGGACCCACCAGGGCGAAACAGAAGTGGGCGACGATGGGTGTGAACGCGCACACCGTCGGTGACACGGTCCCCGGTCCGGACTTCCTCTGGGATCCGGCACTCGGCCGGGACAATATGGTGAAGCTCACCGTCGAACAGGCGGCGCTGTTGCAGGGCTTCCCCGCGACGTGGGGGATCAGCGGGCGCAAGACCGCCCGGTACCGACAGGTCGGACACGCGACGCCGCCCCCGGTCGGGAAGGCTCTGGGGCGGGCTGTGGCCGAGGCTCTCGGACAGTGATTCGGTGATCTCTCCGGCCGGCTAGACTTCACCCCCATGACCAGCACGGCGCCCCATCAGTCCATCCTCGACAAACCATTTGTCCTGGATCTCTTCGCGGGCCCCGGAGGACTGGACGTCGCCGGGCAAGCGCTCGACATTCCGAGCCTCGGCATCGAGTGGGACAAGAGCGCTTGCCTGACCCGGTACGCGGCGGGGCTGGACACCCTCCACGCCGATGTGAGTGCGATTCGCCGGGACGGTTTCGAGTCGCTGCCGCCGGAGATCAACGTGCTCGCCGGTGGTCCTCCGTGCCAGACGTACTCGGTGGCCGGGCACGGCGCCGGCCGTGAGGCCTTGGAGAAGGTCAAGCGGTTCATCGATCGGTTGATCGACGGCGAGCCCGACGAGGCGATCGACGAGGACCTGAAGAAGCTCAGCGACCCGCGCACCGCCCTGGTCCTGGAACCTCTCCGCTATGCCATCCAGGCGACCAGGAGCCCGAACCGAGAGAACCGCCCGTACGACGTCATCGTCCTGGAACAGGTACCCACGGTCCTCCCGGTGTGGAGGCACTACGCGGAGGCGCTGGAAGAGAGAGGGCTACCAGAAGTGCCCGGTCACGGGCGCGTCAAGTACGCGGTCGATTTCGGCGTCCTCGCCACCGAGACCTACGGGGTGCCGCAGACGCGGTCCCGTGCGGTGCTGATCGCTCGGCGCTTGGAACTCGGTGAGCCCTCACTGCCTTCGCCGACCCACCATGCGTACGAGCCGAGAGGGTGGAACCGGAGGAGCGCCGCGGCGGAGACCCAGGGCCACCAGCCGACCTTGTACGCCGATGACGACATCGTGCCGGAGCCGCAGAGGAGCCCGGAGACGGCTGCCGCCGGGGAGCCGAAGAAGCGGTGGAAGTCGATGGGTGACGTACTTGGCAACCGGGTGGGCGCGCACCCGGGGCGCCCCACTCCCTTCCTGGTCCGCTCGAACTATGGCAGCTCCGGGGTCTCGGGGCGGCGCGGGGTGCGAACCGACCAGCAGCCCGCCTTCACCGTGACGGGCCGCATCTCGCGCTTCGTGGTCTTCGAACACCTCAACGAGAGAGTCGTCTGCGAGGGGCCACGATTCAGCATGAACGAAGCGGGGATGCTGCAGAGCTTCCCGCCGGACTATCCGTGGTCCGGTACCGCGCAGGCCCAGCAGGTGGGCAACGCGGTACCACCCGCCTTCGGCATGCACCTGCTGAGCGCCGCGCTCGGTCTTCCCGAGCCCGACACGGAGATCCTGCGCAAGCCGTGGCAGGCGGCCACCGAGGAACAGCGAGCCAAGCGGCGAAGCCACGGCTGCGGGAGCGCGGACGCGTGCACCGAGAGGTGCCCGCGCCCCGAGGACCAGGTGCCGCCGCCCTCCTCGCGCCCGCGCAGGACCGGGAAGGCGTAGGTCAAGCAGGCAGGCCCGCACTCGCCCGGCCCCGGACCGGCGCGGTCTCGAACAGCTCCGCGAAGTACTCGGCGAGAGCGGCGACGGACTGCTCCGGAGCCGGGGCCTCGTCCGGCCCGGTCGGCAGTTCACGCCGTGCCACCGGTGGTGCCGAGGCCGCCTCCTCGATCCACTCCCGCAGTGCGGCGGCCTCCCGGGGCTCGTCGGGCGCAAGGACGTCGTAGACCAACGTCGCGCCGGCCGCGTTGATCGCGGCGCTCAGACCGACGACCTCTCGACCGTTGGTGACCAGACCGTTCTTCGAAAGGCGGACCAGGGCTTGGGCCGTGGGCCGGTGGTCGATCAGCTCCAGGCGCAGGACCGTGTGGATGAGATCCTGATTCCGGCAGGCGACCACGACCGGTTCGTAGTCCGGTCCGTTCCGGAAGAGTTCGGCTGCCCACCACAGGCGGGAGAAGCATTGGCGGTCAGCCGGACCGCGGAAGCGCTCCGCCGCGATCCGCCGCTCCGGCCTCTTCGCCGTCGGCTCCGACAGATGGCGCCAGGCGACGTAGTCGGGAGCCACGGCCAGAGCCAGGTGGTTCCAGAGCCGCTTGTCGGCCGCCTCCCGCCGCGTCAGGCGCAGCGTGGCGTGGAGCCGTGGGGCGAGCCACGCGTCCGCGCGGGTGCGGTCCTCCCGGAACTCGAACATGGCATCCTCCACCAGCCCCCGGATCGGCTCGACCGCCCACCTGGCGTCGTCCTCGGAGAGCGGCTCGACGACCTTGGCGAGGTCGATGCCACCGTGCACCCCCTCGGCCTTGAGCAGTTCCTCGGTGAGGAACGGGTCGACGGCCGAGGTGGCGAGCAACGCCAGGCGCTCCGGTACGTGGTTCGGCTTGGTGATCACAGGTGACTCCCACGGTTCATCTGTTCCAGGCTGCGGATGGCATTGCCGAGAGCCTTCGTGGCGTCCGCGCGGCGGACCGCTGCGTAGTGGATGCGGGTCTGCAGTTCCGCCCAGCCCGCGTCGCCGGTGCGCCGGCGATGGACCTCGCGCAGGGCTTGCTCGACGTGCGCGCCGGGAACCACGTCCGGGAGCATCTCCCGCAGCACCTCGCCCTTCCAGTCGGTGGGGAAGACCGGGGTACCGCCGGGTTCCACCTCCAGATCACCGACAGCGGCGTGAAAGACGGCTGTCCAGACGTCGGTGGACATCTGGGCGACCAGGAGGTCACGCACCTTGCTCTCCACGCCGGAGCCGCCGCTGTCGAGCAGGTCCATGACCCCCTCGACATCGGTGTTCACGAATACCGTGGGGACGCGGGCCGAGGTGTCCACGATCCAGGGCGCATCGGCGTACGCGTGCAGCCAGTCCCGCGAGGTCCTGCTGAACGAGGCCTTCTGTACATCCAGTTGGAGACCGCGGACCGGCTCGTCGGAGATCGTGTCGATCACCCAGGTGCGGTCGGTCTCCGCGACAGCCCGGCCCCGTATTCCGTCCACGGTCGCGACGGCGTGCACGGTGAGTGAGGCACGTCCCGCGTGATCGTCCCGGAACACCTCCAGGGATCCGGACCAGTCCCGGCCGTCCGCCCTGTCCTGCTCCAGTCGCACGGAGGTGCGGATATTGGTCTCGCCGTCGGTCAGCACGGCCAGGACCTCCAGGTCGGACCAGGCCGCGTCGGGTGCGTTGGCGCCGGGCGGCAGGGTCGCGGAGAGTCCGATAGTCGCGGTGACCCAGTCGGTGTGGCCCGCGATGCCGAGCGCGACGGCCTGCTGCTGGGTCGAGTAGGCGGAGGTCTCCAACTGGTCGCGGGTACCGTCGGAGAGCCTGAGGGAGACCGAGGTCACCCTCAGCGCGACCGGCCTGTTGAGCCGCTTGTACGGGTAGATCTTCACGTGTCACTCTCCCTTGCCGGCACGGAGTTCGACGACCAGGCGGGTGAGCGTCGTCCTGACCGGATGGCTGCCGACATCCGTCGAGCCGCGGAATTTCGCCCGGCGGGTACCAGGGGTGAACCGCAGGACTCCGTCCTCCACCTCGCAGCCTTCGACGGCCGCGAGTTCGGCCCAGTCCAGCCGGGGGCGGGCGCCCGAGCGGACGTCCAATTGCGCGACCGGCACCATCGGCGTGATCTCGTCGCCGCGCGGGATGCTCACTTCCGCGACGATCTGCCACTCCCCGCCTTCGCCGACGCTCGCGTCCAGTGCGTCCAGCACCGGGACGACCGGCCCGGCGGGCTTTTTGGCCTTGACCTTCGCCTTCACGGTGAGCGCCTTGCGCAGCACCTCCCCGCCCGCTCGGTCGCCGCGCTTCGGGCGGGCCGCGACGAGTTCCTTGACCGCCTTGTTGACCTCGGTGGTGAGCAGGTTGATGCGCCGGTACGCGGAGGGCGACCACCGCAGGGTCAGCTCCTCGGTCTGCCCCCAGCGATCGTGCTCGGGCGGCTCCGCCGCACGCAGGAACTCCTCCGCCTCCACCGCGAACGGGGCCGACTCCCCGGCGGCCTCACCGGCCAGGAGAACGGCCTGGAAGGGATTGGTCCCGACCGGCAGGCTCGGCACCGTCGCGCTCCTGACCGTCATCCGGTTGCCGCGCAGCGAGTGCACCCTGTTCTTGGAGCCGTCCCTGTCCTCGGCCTCGGTGACCAACAGGACCGCTTGGTGCGTGCCCTGGGTACCCCGAGCCCCTCCGGACAGCGGCAGCCTGAGCGGAACGGTGCGCACCGCCACCTGGCCCGCCTCGGTGAGTCGCTCGACGGTGGTGCCCTCGAGGTACGCCCGCAGAGCACGCGTGCGGGAGGGCTGCATGTCGGACGGGTCGACCTGCTCCTCCGGGACGACCACCTCGCCGTTGCGCAGGGTGCGGACGGAGACCTCCAGGAGAGGCGCCCTGCCGCCGCCACCGATCATCGCAGCCCAGAAGTCGCGCCCCAGTGCCTGGACGAGGCGGCCGTGCATGCGCGTGATGTCCCGGGTGTCCTCCTGCCCCTCCTCTTCGACCGGCTCGTCGTCCGCGTCCGCCCCGTTCTCCTCGAGACTCGCGACGTCGTGCGCTCCGACAACCAGGAAGGAGGTACCGGGCTCGTCGCTCTCCCGGGTCAGGTGCAACCGGGCCGCGGTCTCCTCGTCAGCCCACCAGGACCGGGCGACCTGTGCACCGGGCGAGTCGGGATCGGGGCGCCCGAACCAGGCCGGGCCCGCGTACTGCTGACCGTCCACCTCCCGCCAGGGCAGTTCGAGACGACCGATGAGGCGACGCTCGGTTCGCCCCTCGTGCGGCACAGAGAGGGTCGAGTTGATGAGCACGAGGCCGAGAGCGCTGGTGGCCCACAGGGTCGCCTTGCCCAGGCCGTACGAACCACCCGCGCCGCTACTCGACTTGAGGCTCTCCAGTTGGCGCCTGACCACGGCGGCGAACTTCCCGTCCGCGTAGTCGTCCCCGATGAGACCGGAGGCGTTGTAGTCGTCGATCCGCAGCAGGACCAGGCGGCCCTTCTCGTACATGTCGCGCACACCGGCGTCCACGACCCGACCGACCTTCTGCTTCCCGGCGCCTTCGGACACGGCGGTGTAGTGCGGGAAGAGGTCGTTCCAGAGGATCGCCTCGCGGAAGGCTTCGAGCGTCTCGCCCGTCAACTCGTGCAAGGTGTAGCGGACCCTGACGGGCCGCCCATTGTCCCGCAGACGTTCGTCCAGGCTGTTCTGGCAGGTCTCGCGGGCGAGCACCTGCACGTCCGCGTCGAACGCGAACGCGGCGGCATTGCCCAGTTCACGGCCGCCGTCGGGGTAGCCGGGACGGTGGTACCAGGTGATCGGCAGGCCGGCCTGGGTGTCGGTGGTACGAGTGTGAACCGTGCCCACGTCCGTGCCGAGAGCCCTCGCGATGTCCGTCATCACGGTCGGGCGGGGGGTCGACCTTCCGGTGATCCACGCGGAGACGGCGGCCCTGGTCAATTTCAGCTCGTCGGCCAGCTCGGCCTGCGTCTTCCCCGCGAGCTTGAGCTGCCGGGCCAACCAGGGCCCGAACTCCTCACCTGTCTCCACGTGCCACCTGCTCTTCCCCTCGGAGCCGCACGCCGCTCGCGCGCGGCAGACCAGGAGGCTAATTTGACGAACGCGGCACTGTCAAACAAAAGTTGACCAGATCCGACTGTGCGCGTCGTACGAACCAGCGTCCCATATGCCCGAATTGCCGATACTTGCCGCATTGCCCTGCCGGGACATAAACGGAATCCCCAACTCCGCTGCAATTACCGAGACTTGGGTCTTGCAGTCACAGGAAACGCCCTATACCGTCGATGTCGGCGGAACAGCCGTCTCGTTCACAGAACCGCATTAACGGGAAAGCGGACGACCGGGGCAGGAGTGTGTCCACCGCTCGGATTCTCAGACGGAAGGCCACCGCTCACGAACCCTGCGGAGTTTCGCAAGACACTGGCGGCCTGCGTTTCACACCCGCTAGCCTGCTCGAGGGAAGCATCTCGATCGAGGAGAGCAACCCGACGATGGGGGACACGTGTGCCCGCATGCCTGCACACAATTCGAAAGTCGACACTGTGGGGGGGGAACCACTCAATGGACGACGAGAGCCATGCGGACCATGGCGACCACTTGACCGCTTTCCGTGATCTCAACCCCTTCCTTCTGAACATCCTGACGGCGGACAGCAAGGCCCGTGCCGCTGAAGTATTTCAGTGGTACGAGATCACTGAAGTCGAATTCGTCAAGTATTTCCCTGAATACGCCAAGCGGGTCCAGGGCCTGCCTGGCGACACCCCCTGACGGGCCGAGCAGCAGCTCGCTGCGGCTTCCCGGAGCCCGATCAGGTGTGTTGCCCACGCACGGCCCAGCACACCACTCACCCGCGTAATGGGTCCGGTTGCCCAAAACCGGCAGCCGGCCCCTCGCTCGCGCTTTCGTCCGGACCTCGACAAACCAGGAGTGCAGAAGCAGTGTCGACTTCGTTCTCGCCGGTCATCGAAACCGTTCTCCAGCAGTCGTCCCGTGTTCTCCAGACCTACGCCGTGGACGCCGGCCTTGTCGCCGAGCACGCAAATGGGGAACGCCGTATCACCCAGGGGGGATACGGCGACCGTCAGCTATTCGAACTCGTTCAGAACGCGGCCGACGAAATCGCCGACGAGCCGGGCGGAAAGATTCATGCTGTACTCACCGAGACGCATCTGTACTGCGCCAACGAGGGAAATCCGGTCACTCCGGAGGGTGCCGAGACCATTCTCCGGATGAGCATGTCGAAGAAGCGCGGCGGCCAGATCGGGCGATTCGGCGTCGGCGTGAAATCGGTCCTCGTGGTGACTGACACCCCTGAATTCTTCAGCCGTACGGGGAGCTTCGGTTTCGACCGCGCCTGGTCGTACGAGCAGATCAGGTCTGTGCCCGGTGTGGTCGAGCGCTACGGCCCGGAGTTCGACGCCCCGGTGCTACGCATGGCCCGTCCGCTCGACACGCAGGCCGAACGTGCCGCCGATCCTGTCCTTGACGAGTTGCTGACCTGGGCGACCACCGTCGTCCGCCTCCCGCTGCTCGCGAAGGCGGACGACCGGCTGGGCCGGGACATGCACGGCAGCCGTGCCAAGGGGAGCGGCGAATCCCGCGAGGAGTTCCCGGTGGGCTTCCAGCTCTTCTCGCCGCATGTCGCGAAGGTCGTCCTGGAGGACCGCCGTCCCCGCCCCGTGGCCCGCCGCGTCCTGACCGCACAGCAGACCGGCGACCTGCACACCGTGACCGAGGAGAGGACCGGGAAAGCCACCGCCACGATCAACTGGCGTGTGTTCACCACCAGTCACACCCCGGGTCCGGCCGCTCGGGCGGACGCCGGCGAACTCCACGACCGGGTCTCGCTCGACCTCTCCTGGGGTGTTCCCGCCCTGGAGAAGGACTCGGAAAGCGGCCTGTACGTCAACTCGCGGGTCCGTGGCCGCGGCAAGTTCTGGTCCTTCTTCCCGACCAAGTACGAGATGTCCCTGAGCGGCATCCTCAACGGGGCCTGGAAGACGAACGAGGACCGGCAGAACCTGCTCGACTCCTCTCCGTTCAACCAGGAGATGATCAGGGTGTCCGCAGCGCTCGTCATCGACTCGCTCCCCGGACTCGCCCCTGCGGACGACCCCGCCGCCTACCTCCCCCTGCTGCCCGGCCGTGTGAAGGAGTCGATCAGCTGGGCGGACGAGTTCCTGACCCGGGAGATCTGGGCGCGGAGCGCGGTCCGTCCGTCGCTCCCCGATCAGGAGGGGGTGCTGCGCGTGCCCACCGAGCTGCGTGTGCACCCGCGGTTCGACAAGGATCTGAAGCGTCTCGCCGGTTGGCTGCGCATGTGGCACGAGTGCCCCGGTCGCCCCTCGGACTGGCTGCACCCCGCCGTCGAGGCCGACGCCCTGCGGTCGGGCAAGGTCGAACACATCCTCGCCGCCGCGGGGCACGAGCGGGCAAGCGTTCGCGAGTGGCTGGAGGCGCTCGTCGCGTGCGGCACCGCCGAGGCGTCCGCCACGGGCATCCGCATCCTCGCGGACATGGTCGAGGTCCGCTCTCCGTACGCCGAGGAAGCCCGGCACGCCCGGATCGTGCTCACCGAGGAGCACGGCCTCGTCGCCCCCGTGCCTGGCCGGGTGTTCCGTCGCGCCGACGAGGGAGGGCTGCGCGAGTCCCTGGTGTACGTGGCCGGCGAGATCGCGCAGGACTCGTCCCTCGCTCACGCGCTGAACGTCCTCGGCATCCGGGAGGCCGATGCCGAAGGTCGTTTCATCAGCGTCCTCGACCAGGGTTTCGAGAGCTACGGCAACACCGAGTGGGAGCGGTTCTGGGAGCTGTTCCGTCAGGCCGGTGGGCGCCGGCTCGCACACAAGGTGCTGGAGCGCGTGCCCGAACCGCGCGAGACCCTGCGTGTGCGCACGGCGGACGGCAGGTTCCGGCCGGTACGCGACTGCATGTTGCCCGGCGCGGTGGTCGACGCCGAGCGTGACCCGAGCATCGCCGTGGACACCAAGTTCCACTCCGACGACCTCTCCATCTTCCCGGAGATCGGCCTGCGCGAGCGACCCTCGTCATCGGTGCGGCCGGAGGGCGACGCCTGGTTCGAGGAGTACCGGGAGGCGGTTCACGCCGCCTATCTGCGCGGGCTGGACGAGCGGGCGCCTCGCCCCGCACTCAACCGCATGAAGGTGGAGGGCTCCGCGATCGGCGGCCCCCTGCATCTGTTCCGAGTGCTGTCGGAGGAGTCGCGCGCGGCGTTCCTGAAGGCGCTTCCCGATGACGCAGTGGTCGACAACTGGACGCGTCAGATCGGCGCGCAGTCGAGTACCCGACAGGCCGTGATCTCACCGATCCGCTGGATGCTCAGGAAGTACGGGACCGTCGCCACCTCCCAGGGGATCAAGCCGCTGAGGGAAGCGGTCGGCCCCCAGCTGGCGGCGTACCGCGACGTGCTGCCGGTCTCCGACCTCTCGCCCGAGAAGGCCCGCAAGCTGCGGCTGCCCACCACGGTCGACGAGGTGCCGGCCGATCGCTGGGAGACGCTGCTGGCCGAGGTGTCCCGGAGCGAGGACGACGCCTTCGTGGGCGCCACGTACGTGATGCTGACCCGGTTCGGCGCGGACTTCCCCGAGGACTCTCTGACCCGTTGCCGGATCGGTGACGTCTGGGACGCCCGTCCCGACAGCGAGATCACCGTCGCGGTGGGTCCCGCCGAGTATCGGGTGTTGCGCGCGGAGCAGCTTCCGGCCCTGTTGGTGGCCACTCCGGCGGACGCCGATCTGATGGTGGAGAAGTGGGGCATGCTCCGCTACGCCGACGTCATCAGCCGGGAGACCCGCGAGGTCCCGGACGGCGATCCGGTTGCCCTGGTCGAGCTGTACCCGGCCCTGCGCCAGCGGCTGAACAGCGGCAACCGGAACAGCGTGGTGCAGCGGTGCACCGAGCTCGAAGAGGTCACCCGCACGCCGAACGGAACCAAGCCGCGCCCTCTGGACGCGGTCCACCAGGGGAGCACGGTAAAGGTGCGCGTCCCCCTCGACCCCGAGGCGATGCTGCGACTGATCGACCGCGAGCTGGAGCTCGGGCTGGGTGCCACCGGCTGCCGGGCGGTGCTGGAGCAGCAGGAGCGCATGGCTCGGGACAGCGCGACCAGGGCGGCGGTCAAGGCCGTACGCGACGCCGAGGACGTGGTCACCAAGATCGAGTTGCTGATCGGTGCGGAGGCGCTCCGTTCGGGGCTCCCCGAGGGCCTGATGGATGCCGAACTGCAGGAGACCAGCGGGGCCGAACCGTCCGGGCACAGGATCGCGCAGATGGCCTTCAACGCGCACGGTGACGGGGTCCTCCAGCAACACGCCCGCGACATCCAGGCGCGGTTCCCGAACGCGCCGGTGGCGTACGGAGGTTCCTCGGCCGCCGTCGCCTTCGTGTCGGACCTGAAACTGCCCGCCGCCTTCGCCGGTTCCCGGACACCCACTCCGCCGGCCTCCGAGACGGTGGACGGGCCGCGGGACTTTCCGGGCCTTCACGGCTATCAGGAAGACCTGGTCCGGAACATCATGACCCTGCTCGACCGGCTCGCGCCCCAGCGCGCGATGCTGTCGCTGCCCACGGGCGCCGGCAAGACCCGGGTCACTGCGGAGGCGGTGATCCGCTGGGTCAAGCGGGCGGGCGACCTGGAGGGTCCACTGCTGTGGATCGCGCAGACGGAGGAGCTGTGCGAACAGGCCGTGCAGAGCTGGAAGTTCGTCTGGAGCAAGGTGGGAGCGGAGCGGCCGCTCACCATCAGCCGACTGTGGAGCACCAACGAGGTCGGTGACGTCGTGGACCATCCGCACCTGGTGGTCGCGACGGACGCGAAGCTGGAGCGCTGCCTGGACACCGACGCGTACGCATGGCTGCGGCAGGCGTCGCTGGTGATCGTGGACGAGGCGCACACCGCCGTCTCCAAGCGATACACCCAGGTCCTGGGGCATTTGGGGCTGACCCAGTACGAGACCAGCAGGCACCTGTTGGGTCTGACCGCCACGCCGTTCCGGAACAGCAACGAGGAGGAGACTCGCCGGCTGGTCAGCCGTTTCGGCAACCGGCGCCTCGACGAGGGTGTCTTCCCCTCCGGCGACCCGTACCGCGATCTCCAGGATTGGGGCATGCTCGCGCAGGTCGAGCACCGCACCCTGGAAGGCGGTCGGATCGAACTGACCCGGGAGGAGAAGGAACAGGCCGAACGGATGGCCGTCATCTCCCGCGCCGCCGAGCAGCGTCTCGCCGACGACCACGCGCGCAGCCGCCGTATCGTCGACGAGGTGGCCGCCCTGCCGGAGGACTGGCCGACGCTGCTCTTCGCCACCTCCGTGGACCACGCCAAGTACCTGGCGGCCATGTTGAACGACCGCGGGATCCGGTCCGCCGCAGTGGACTCCACCACCAGCGCCCAGGACCGGCGCCGGCGGATCGAGGACTTCCGCGCAGGGCGGATCCGGGTGCTAACCAACTACGGTGTCCTCACCCAGGGGTTCGATGCCCCTGCCACCCGCGCGGTCGTGGTGGCGCGCCCGGTCTACAGCACCAACGTCTACCAGCAGATGATCGGTCGTGGCCTGCGCGGTCCCAGGAACGGCGGCAAGGACACCTGCCTGATCCTCAACGTCAGCGACAACATCGCCAACTTCGACACCAAGCTCGCCTTCACCCAGTTCGAGCACCTCTGGAGCCGTAAGTGACCGACGCCTACCTCGACAGCCCCACGCTCACCGACGAGCAACAGGCCGTGGTCGAGCAGCCCTGGGACGCCCGGGTGCTGGTCACCGCGGGCGCCGGGGCGGGCAAGACGCACACCTTGGTGCGCCGGCTCGACGCCCTGTGCGGGAACGAGGACCCGGACGAAGCGCTGGAGGCCGCGGAGATCCTGGTCCTCACCTTCTCCCGGGCCGCCGCTCGGGAACTGCGCGAGCGCATAGCCCGGCACGGTGAGCGAGCCCGACGGGTACGCGCCCAGACCTTCGACGCCTGGGCGTACGGCCTCCTCCGCCAGGCGTACCCGGACCGCGAGTGGCACGCCGTCGGCTTCGACGAGCGGATCACCGCCGCGGCCGAGGCGATCGAGAAGGGCGCCTTGGAGGGAGGGGACGCCGTCCCTCCCGCCCATGTCGTGATCGACGAGGTCCAGGACCTGTTGGGCACCCGCCGCGAACTGGTGGAGACGCTCCTCGACCGCTACCAGGAGAGCTGCGGCTTCACCGTCGTCGGCGACGCCGCGCAGTCCGTCTACGGCTTCCAGATCGAGGACCCCGCCGAGCGCGCGGACGAGACCGGCCGGTTCTTCGACTGGCTGCGCTGCTCCTTCCCCGACGACCTGGTGGAACTGCAGCTGACCCGGAACTTCCGGGCCATCACGCCCGAGGCCCGGATCGCGCTGGCCCACGGTCCCCGGCTCCAGCGGACCACCGACGCGGACGAAGCGGCCACGCTCTACGACGAGTTGCGTGACCTGCTCCTCGATCCGGCCAACGGGATGAGCGACCTCAGCGATCAGCTCACCCTGGACGGCCTCCGTGCGCTCCCCGACACCTGCGCGATCCTCACCCGCGACAACCGGCAGGCCCTGGTGGTCTCCGGCATGCTCCACGAGCGAGGCGTCGAGCACCGGCTCCGACGCCCCCTCGAAGAGCGCCCGGTGCCGTACTGGGTGGCCGAGCTGTTGCGCCGCACCGACGCCACCGGTCTCACGGAGGACCGTTTCAGCTCCCTGCTCGCGGAGATCCCGCTGCCGTACGAGCCGAACGCGAAGGCCCTGTGGACCGTGCTGCGTAGGGCCGCACGGGGTGCCGCGCGCAATGTGCTCGACCTGGAGCGCCTGCGCAGGTCGCTCGCCGACGGCAGGTTCCCCGACGAGGCCGCCGACCCGGAGACGGCCGGGGTAGTCGTCTCCACGGTGCACCGCGCCAAGGGCCTGGAGTTCGACCGGGTGATCGTCCTGACCCCGCCGACGATTGCGGAGCTCCGCAAGCAGTACAAGGAGGAGCTGGACCTGCCCGCCGAGGCGCGAGCCCTGTATGTGGCCATGACCCGCGCCCGCCAGGACCTCTACCACGTGCGCTCCCCCGACCTGCCGATGCTCAGGAGAGTTGGGGCCAGGAAGAACGGCCGCCGTTTCGTGGGCGGGTGGCGGTCGTACGACAGGTTCGGGATCGTCGCCGAGGCGGCCGACGTCTGCCGCGACAACCCGCCGTGCCACGAGAGCGACGCGCCGGCGACACAGGCTTATCTGCTGCAACAGGTACGTCCCGGCCATGGGGTGGTGCTGCGCAGGCGGCACGAGCTGCCGATGGGCGAGGAACAGAGCCCCCCGTACGACCTCGTGCACGACGGACGGGTCATCGGTGAGGCGTCGGAGCGGTTCCGCGAGGATCTGTTCCGGGTGCAGAAGGTGAGTCACAAGTGGGTTCCCTGGTGGCCGGAGGAGATCCACGGCCTGACGGTCGACGCGCTGGAGACCGTGACCGGCAGCAACGCGGCCGGCGCGAACGCCGGTGTAGGTGACCGGGGCGTGTGGATCACCCCCCGGATCACCGGCATCGGAAGGTATCGACGGGCCGACAAGGACGAGGAGCAGCACGCATGACGCACGGGGCAGGCCGATACGCGGAGCACTATCGCGTCCGGGACGAGGAACTCCTGGCAGGCCTCCGCCGGGAGCTGCTCGGCCCCGCGGCGGACGCCACGCCCGAGGATCTGGGCGAGGTGCTGACCCAGGACGCGCCGATCGATCGATATCTGACCGGGGTCCTCTATCCGCGCGCTGCGAACGCGGCCGCCGAAGAGCAGCTCCGTGACGATGAGCGCGAGCACGACGGCGTGGACATCACCCCCCAGCGCACCCGCGACAACATCGAGGAGTCCGGCACGGCTCAGGAGGTCGGCGCGGCGGGTGCCCGCCGTCCCTCGTCGATGGGCCTCACCTTCGCGGTGTGCCCGGTCATAAGCGACACGATCGTGATCTCGGCCCGTGCCGCCGTCTACGAGCCCACCGACGCGGAGGGCCGACCGATCTCCGCCCGTCGGGCCGAGGCTCGCACCACCTCCGAGCAGCGTGAGCAGTGGCGGCGGAAGCAGCTACCCCTGCCGGACACCACGGTCGACGTCACCGTGCCCGATCCCGATCAGAGATGGGACCTCGGTGGTGGAGCCGCGCTGCGCGTGAACGTGCGACGCGCCGACCGGACCACCGGCACCGTCACGGTCACTGTCACACTGGTCAACACCCACCGGGTCGGCGAGCGTGAACTCCAGGACGCCTTCGCCCTGTTCCAGTGCGGCCTCACGGTCCGCGCGGCCGACGGCTCCAGCGCGTTCGTCGAGCGCCCCGCTCCGGCCTCCGCCCATGACCCGGAGGTCGCCACGAGCCGGTTGCTGCACCGCCACGCCCCGACCTTTGCCGTCGGGCACGGCTGTTCCGCCGAGTGGGACTGGACACCGCCGCCGATCGGCATGACGGAGACCGTCCTGGCCGGCGTCCCCGAGGTGCGAAGCGAGTTCGTACCCAGCGTGGAAGTCCTGCTCACCGACTCCAACCCGGAGATCGACAGCTCCGCCCTGTCCATGCTCGGTCTGGCCGAACGCCCCGGCCCCGAGGTCCTGTCCGCCCTGGAGGCGCTGGCCGCCGGGTACGAGTATTGGATCGACCGCAAGGAGGCCGAGGCCGACGCCCTGGCGGGCACCGCACACGAGAAGCCGGCCCGCGAGCGGGTCGAGGCCTGTCGCGAGGCACTCGGGCGCATCCGCGAAGGCATCGAGCTCCTGGCGTCCAAACCCGATCTGATGCGGGCCTTCCGGCTCGCCAACCACGCCATGGCCGACCAACGCGCCCGTAGTCTCTGGGTGAAGAGCGGACGCGTCGGCGACCCCGACCCGGCCGCCGGCCGCTGGCGCCCCTTCCAGATCGCGTTCATGCTGCTGTGCCTGGCCGGCATCGACGACCCGAAGCACCCGGACCGAAACGTGTCCGACCTCCTGTGGTTCCCCACGGGTGGTGGCAAGACGGAGGCGTACCTCGGTCTGATCGCCCTCACCTCCTTCCTGCGTCGCATCCGCAAGGGCGCGGACGGCGGTGGGGTCACCGTGCTCATGCGTTACACCCTGCGCCTGCTCACGCTCCAGCAGTTCGAGCGCGCGGCGATCCTGCTCTGCGCCATGGAGCGCATGCGTCGGAGCGCACCCGAGTTGGGTGACGAGAAGTTCTCCGTCGGCATGTGGGTCGGCCGTTCGGCCACGCCCAACACCCTGGAGGAGGCCCAGCAGAGGCTCGCCGAGCTCCATGGGGATCTCGAGAGGCGTCTGGCCACCGAGAACCCGGTCCAGCTGCACGCGTGCCCCTGGTGCGGCACTCGCCTGGACGCCCGCGCGTACGAGGTGGACGAGGACGCCAAGCGCATGTTCGTCCGTTGCCCTGGAGACGGCTGTGAGTTCGCCGACGGCGACGGTCTGCCCGTCCACCTGATCGACGACGCGGTGTACGACGCCCGGCCCACTCTGGTGATCGCCACTGTGGACAAGTTCGCCTCGATGCCCTGGCGGCCCGCCACCGCCGCGCTCTTCAACCGGGACGACCCGAACGACGGCACCCCGCCGCCGGAGCTGATCGTCCAGGACGAACTCCACCTGATCTCGGGCCCGTTGGGCACGCTCACCGGGCTCTACGAGACCGCCGTGGACGCGCTCGCCGACCGCCCGAAGGTGATCGCCTCCACGGCGACGATCCGTCGCGCCGCCGACCAGGGTCGCAATCTCTTCGCCCGCGAGGTGCGCCAGTTCCCACCCGCCGGACTGGACGCCCGCGACTCGTGGTTCGCCGTGGAGACCCCTCGCGAGGAGAAGGCGAGCCGTCGCTACGTAGGTCTCCTCGCCCCCGGCACCAGTCAGTCCACCCTCTTGATCCGCACGTACGCCACCCTGCTGCACCGGGCCGAGCAGGCACAGACGGAAGACGAGGTGCGTGACGCGTACTGGAGTCTCGTCGGCTACTTCAACAGCCTCCGGCTGTTGTCGGCGGCCGAACTCCAGGTACACGACGATGTGGTGGCCTATCTGGAGCTTCTTGCCGAGCGCGAGGGGGTGTCGGTGCGCTCCCTCGCCAACTACTCGGAGCTGACGAGCCGTGTCGACGCCAGCGAGATCCCCACCCGTCTCAAGGGCATCGAGAAGAAACTCCCCGACGAGGACACCGTCGACGTACTCCTCGCCACCAACATGATCGCGGTGGGCGTCGACGTGGACCGTCTCGGTCTGATGACCGTCATGGGTCAACCGCAGACCACCGCCGAATACATCCAGGCCACAAGCCGAGTCGGCCGCGCGCACCCGGGCCTGGTCGCCGTCATGCTCAACGCGACCCGCTCACGGGACCGATCCCACTACGAGAATTTCCTGCACTTCCACTCCGCCCTCTACCGCGAGGTCGAGTCCACCTCCGTCACGCCCTTCTCCGCCCGCGCCCGCGAGCGAGGCCTGCACGCGGTGATCGTTGCCCTGGTCCGCATTCTGGTCCCGCAGGCCCGCCCCAACGAGGCGGCGGGTCAGGTCGACTCCTACGAAGAGGTGCTCCGCGAGGACGTCAAGGACGTTCTCCTGAGCCGTGTCCGAGCCGTCACGCCCGAGGAGACCGACGCCGTGTCCCGTGCCTTCGACGAGTTCGTCGACTGGTGGTGCGACGAGGCCGACACCCACGGCGGCCTGCTCTTCGAGCCCCGCCGGGGCAGCCGCCTCCCCTCGCTCCTGAAGTCGTACGACGACGAGTCCCAGGATGCCGAGGCCTGGTCCACCCTGTGGAGCCTGCGCGACGTCGACGCCGAGTCCGCACTGTTCATGGAGGCAACCCGATGACCCCGCCCCCCGCACGTCGCCGCCGTACCGGCACGAACAGCGCCGCGCCGGCCCGCAACCTGCCCCGCCGTGGCACGGTCCGTCGGGCTCAGGCGATCACCACGTACGGTGTCGGTTCGCTGATCGCCGTCGATCACGAGTCCTTCGTGGTCTCCGGTCTCGACGGAGCCGACGAGCACTGGAGCAGGGACGAAGCTCCCGAGATCCACGAGCGTCGCCTCGCCCGTCTCCTTGATGTCCAGTACTTCCGGCTGCCGCCCGCGTCCGACGACACCAGCAGGGACGGCCTCCGGGTACGCCGCTTCCCCCTCATGCACTTCTGCCCCGAGTGCGACGAGCTGCGACGACACCGCGACTTCAACCCCCCGCCCGGCCGGAGCGTCTGCGGCACATGCGAAGCAGACCTGGTGCCCTCGCGTTTCGTCATCGCCTGCGAGGCCGGGCACCTCGACGAGTTCCCCTACTGGCAGTGGGTCCACCGCTCCTCCGAGCGCGGCGCCACGACCGCCGGCCAGTGCGGTGGAACTCTGAAGCTACGCAGCTCGGGCCGTACCGCGTCGCTCCGCTCGGTACTCGTCTCATGCACCTGCGGGGTGTCCGAGGTCTCAATGGAGGGCTCCTTCCGCAGGAGCGCCCTGAAGGATCTCGGACTCCGCTGTCGCGGCACCCGCCCCTGGCTGGGCTCGGCCACCCCCGCGCAGAACTGCGGCCTGACCCCGCGCACTCTCCAACGCGGTTCCTCGGCCGTGTGGCAGCCGGTGCTGAAGTCGGCGCTCTCCATCCCTCCGTGGAGCGACGGCCGCGCCGACCCGCTGGCCGAACACTGGGGTGAACTCCGCAAGCTCGCGACACGCGCGGAAGTGGAGATGTGCCTCAAGTTCGCCTTCAAGGGCGAGAGCCCGGTCCCGATCGACGAAGTGATGGCGCTCCTCGACGCCGAACGCGAGGAGGATCCCGCCGGGGAGACAGCTCCCACTTTCGACCGCCGTTACCGTGCGCTGCGCAACAAGGAGTACGAGCGGCTCAGCTCGGGGAACGACGAGCGTGAGCGTTCTCGCGACGAGCAGTTCATCTGCGAGAACCCGGTGGGTGACACTGCTGTACTTCGTCCGCTCGGCGTGACCGGACCCATGCTCGTCAAGAAGCTTCGCGAGGTTCGCGCCCTGAAGGCGTTCACCCGACTCGCCGATCCCGACGCGCCGATCGAGTCCAACGAAGTGCCGCTCTCCGACTCCGAACTCACTTGGCTCCCCGCCATGCAGGTCCACGGCGAGGGCGTCTTCCTTCGTCTCGACGAGGACCGCCTCGACGCCTGGGAGAAAGCCCCCGCCGTGGCAGCCCGGGTCGACAGGATGCGCACGGCGCATCTGCGAGCGCTGGAGCAACGCGCGGACGATCCGAGCCGGGTCACCCCATCCCCCGCCACGCCTCGTATGGTGTTGCTTCACACGCTGGCCCACGTGCTCATCGACGAGTGGAGCCTGGAGGCGGGCTATCCGGCTGCTTCTCTGCGTGAACGCCTCTACGCCGCCGACGACATGGCTGGGCTCCTCGTCTACACCGCCACGAGTGACTCTGCCGGCAGCCTCGGCGGTCTCGTCGCCCAGGGCGAACCGGACCGCCTCGATCGAGCGATCCGTTCGGCCGTCCACCGTGCCGAGTGGTGTTCGTCGGACCCGCTCTGTGTCGAGTCGGAGGCCTCAGGCACCGCAGGAACGAACCTCGCGGCTTGCCACGCCTGCGTGCTGCTCCCGGAGACGAGCTGCGAGCACAACAACATCCTGCTCGACCGCGCGCTTCTCGTCGGCACGCCGGAAGAGCCCGGCCTGGGCTTCTTCGCGGGAATCGTGGAGTCCTGATTGGTGTCGGCGAGCGTGGACCGGAGGACCCGTGGTCTACGCCGCCGTCCCCATCAACTCCGCCAACCCGAACAACAGGGCGTACCCCGGTGGGAGTTGGGAGATCAGGCGGGCGGTCGTCGGCGTGCCCGCGCGCTCGGCGAGGACGTTCAGGACCGAGCTGGCGTGCCACCGGGCCGTCGCGGGGGTCGCGCCCTCGATGCGGGTCGCCATGGACTCGACGAACTCCCGTGCCGTGGGCTGGATGCTCTCGGGGGTGGTGGACGAGAGCGCCTCGCACGCCTCCGGGGGCAGGGCCTCGGCGAAGGCCGCGCGCGAGTCACCCGTCAGCACGCCGCCGAAGCCGGACAGCACGATCCGGGTGACCTGTTCGGCCTCCGCCGTCGTCGGGTACCGGCCCGTCTCGCGCACCGCCTCGACCAGGTTGGTCCAGTCGGAGGTCGTCATGGGGGATCTCGGCTGCATGGTCGTCACGGTCATCGTGGGGGCTCCTTTTCCGGACGTCGGGACAGCGAAGCTCGGATGCCCCGTGATCGCGGTGGCATGGGGGAGGTTTTCGGTCACTTTGGGGGGAGGGTGACCCGGTCGGTGAGTGCTCTGTGCCGCGCGTTAGCCTCGGCGGCAGGCATGCCGAACACGGCATACGGGACGACAGGAGACAAGTCATGGCCAAGGTTCCTGGCGCGTTGGTCGCCGCCACCGGGCTCGTCGGTGGGTACGGCGTCGCTCGTTGGACCAAGAAGCGGCCGCTCGGCGGGGTCGTGCTGGCCGCCGCCGGGGCCGTTGCCGCCCGCGAGTGGAACGCCCGAGCCGGGGCTCCTACGGCCGCCGCGCTGACCGGTGCGTACGTGGCCGGCTTCGCCGGCTCCCACCCCCTCGCCAAGAAGGTCGGCGCCTGGCCGTCCGTCCTCGGCGTGGCCGGCGCCGTCGCCCTCGCCTCCTGGGCCTTCGCGGACCGCCGGAGCTGAACACCAGGCCGCCGGCGCTGTCGCCCCGCTGAGACCGGGCCGGCCGGCGAGGCTGAACCCCGCCCGACCGGCGCCGTGGTCCTTGGCGCTGGGGACTCGCCAACCCGCCGAGG
>NZ_WWKH01000729.1:0-19132 GCF_009865595.1 Streptomyces sp. SID1328
CCGGGTGCGCTGAAGGTACGCCCCCAGCGGGCCGTCGCCGACGCCTACGCCGACCCCACGTCCCTGACCCGGCGCGCCTTCGCCGCGATCACCCCGCTGCCGGACGAGAACGCCACCGCCTACCGCTCGGCCGCCCTCCCCGCCTCCAACGGCATCGCCACGGCGGACGGGCTGGCCCGCGTGTACGCGTCCCTCATCGGTGAAGTGGACGGCGGAACGCGGCTGTTCACCCCGGAGACAACGGAACTGGCCCGCGCCGAGGCGTCCGCGGGACCGGACCGGGTGCTCGTGGTCGGCACCCGGTTCGGCCTCGGCTTCATGCTCCACGGCCCCGCGTCCCCCCTCCTCTCCCCCACCGCCTTCGGCCACCCCGGCCGGGGCGGCGCCCTCGCCTTCGCCGACCCCGCCTCCGGCGTCTCCTTCGGCTACGTCACCAATGGCTTCCAGGGCGGAGTGACGGCGGACCCGAGGGCCCAGGCACTGGTGCGGGCGGTACGGAGTGCGCTGGGCTGAGCCCGGTCAGACGTGGATGGGATGCGAGACGCGCCCGGAGTCCGCGTCGATCTCCTCGTGTGCCTTGGTCAGCAGGTTCATTGCCAGTTCGTTCAGGGCGCGGGCACCGGCGATCTCCTCGCCGACCCGCGGCTGGTTGGAGTCGACCCGGTGCCGGGTGGCGTGCCCGTTCGCCCGCACCTCACTGCCGTCCGCCAGCCGTACCAGCGCCACCGCGCGCGTGTGCTGGTCGTCCTCCTCGAACTCCAGCTCGATGTGCCAACCCACGGCGTTGTGCGTCATCCCAACCACCTCCGAAAACCACCGTGCCCCCTGCTTCAAGGGTGCGCCCGCCTCCGGCGAACTTCACGTCGGCGTGTTCCCGGCAGGGCCTTGGCTGGCGCCGGGAGCCCCCCGGCGGCGGTCGCGCCGGGGGATTGCGTCACCGGAGGCGGTACCGCATCACATCCGGGTCACCGAAAGCCCCGTCCGGGCCCCGGCACCGGCGTGTCAGCGGCATTCGGAACCCCCGCCGGCCGCCGGAGGCTCACTCGGCCGTCTTCTCCTCGAAGCTCGCGAAGTACGCCGCCGCCATGTCCTCGTCCCCATGCCCCTGGGCGGCCGCGCGGGCGAAGCGGTTGGCGGTGGCTTCGGCGAGGTCGAGGCGGACGCCGCCCCGGTCCGCGGCGGAGGTGATGAGGCGGGCGTCCTTCTCGGCGGTGGTGACGGCGAAGGAGGCCGGGGTGAGCTTGCCGTCCAGGATCAGGGCGGCCTTGGCGCGGAGGTAGCCCATGTCCAGCGGGCCGCCCTCGATGAGGTCGAAGAACGAGCGCGGGTCGACGCCGAGCGCCTGCGCGAGCGCCAGCACCTCTCCCGTGGCCGCGGTGACCGCGAGCACCCAGTTGTTGGCGACCAGCTTGAGCCTGCTCGCGCTGCCCTCCGCCCCGTCCTCGCCGGTCCACACCGTACGGGAGCCGACCGCGTCGAGGACCGGCGCGAGGGTGGCCCGCCCCGCCTCGGGCCCGGCGGCCAGCACGGTGAGCTGACCGTCCTCGGCGGGCTTGCGGGTGCCGAGCACGGGCGCGTCGTAGAACTCCAGCCCGTGCTCGCGGGCGAACGCGGCGAGGCGGCCGGTGAGTTCCGTACCGGCGGTGGTGCTCTGCACCCACAGGATGCCGGGGCGCAGCGCGGGCGCCGCCTCGCGCATCACCTCCAGCACGGTGTCCCCGTCGTACAGCATGGTCAGCACCACGTCCGCGCCCTCGACCGCCTCGGCGGCCGTGCCGGTGACGCGGACGCCGTCCTCCGCGAGCGGCTCGGCCTTGGCGCGGGTGCGGTTCCAGGCGCGTACGGGGAGCCCGGCGGCGGCGAGGTTGCGGGCCATGGCGGCGCCCATGATGCCGGTGCCCAGCACGGCGACGGTCGGCCGGTCGGTGGCGGTCATACGGTGGCTCTCCTTCTCACGGGGTGCGGTCCCACGAGGGACTGTCGATCATGCCCCTCGCCCCCATCCTGCCCGCAGACCCGGTCCGGCCCACCGTGGCACAGCCGGTCGCGCTCCTACCGGTTGAAGAATTCGACGACTTCCCGCGCGGTCGGCTTGCGGGCGGCTTCGGCGGACTCCTCGACGATGCGCGGGAACAGCACCCGCTCGTACGCGGCGAGCGCGGCCTCCGTGTCGCCGGGGTGCGCGGCGAGCGCCTCTCCGAGTTCGGCCCCGTCCAGCATGGCGAGGTTGGCGCCCTCGCCGTTCGGGACGGAGAGGTGTGCGGCGTCGCCGACCAGGGTGACACCGGGCACGCGCTCCCAGCGGTGGCCGGGAGGCAGGGTGAAGTGGGGGCGCAGGACGGGCGGGGTGTCGGCGTCGGTGAGGAGCGCGGTGTACTCCGGCGCCCAGCCCGCGTACTCCGCCGCGATCCGGGCGGTGGCCGCCGCGGCGTCGGTGAAGTCGACGCCGTCGAACCACTCCAGCGGGCGGGTGAGCGCGGCGTAGGTGTGGACGGTCTCGCCGCTCTCCCGGTGCGCGGTGATCGACTGGGCCTCCCAGTCCCGCTCGAACACGGCGAACGATCCGCCGCCGACCATCTTGGCGACGGCGGGGTGCCGGGTCTCCACGTCGTAGAGGTAGGTCTCGACGAACGCCTCCCCCGCGTACTCCGGTGCCGCGTCGGAGAGCAGCGGCCGGACCCGCGACCAGGCGCCGTCCGCGCCGACGAGGAGGTCGGCGGTGAGGGAGGTGCCGTCGGCGAACGTCACCTCGTGGCGCCCGTCGGCCAGGGTCCGGGTGCCGCTGACCTTGTGCCCCCAGCGGACGGTGCCCTCGGGCAGCGCGTCCAGCAGGATGCGCCGCAGCTCACCGCGCTGCACCTCGGGACGCCCGCCGGTGCCGTCGTCGGCCTTGTCGAGCAGCACGGTGCCGTCCCGGTCGATGAACCGCATCGCCTGCCGGCCCTCCAGCACGATGCCCCGGAACTCGTCCGTCAGGTCGGCCGCCTCGACGGCCAGTTGCCCGTTGTAGTCATGGATGTCGAGCATCCCGCCCTGGGTACGGGCGGCCGGGGAAGCCTCCGCCTCGTACACCGTGGACGCCATCCCGTGCACATGCAGCACCCGGGCCAGCGTCAGCCCCCCGAGACCCGCACCGATGATCGTGACGTGAGTGGACATGCCTGCTCCTCGCTGACGGTCCCCGCCGGGCGGCCACCCGACGAGCACCCCCAACGTCCCAACCCGCCCCGACACGCGACCGACACCGGTCCGACAGCCCCGACGGCGGGCCGACAGACTCATCCCGCGTGCAGCATCAGCCCGATCCCCACCACCAGCAGACCCGCCGCCGCGATGCGCGGAGCGCCGAAGCGTTCCTTGAAGAAGAGGGCGCCGATGGCCGCGCCGACGATGATCGAGGATTCGCGGAGGGCGGCGACGGGGGCGAGGGGGGCGCGGGTCTGGGCCCACAGGACGAGGGCGTAGGCGGCGACGGAGAGGACCGCGCCGAGGAGGCCGAGCGTGGCGTACGGCTTGAGCAGGCGGACCATGTCACCGCGCACCCGGTGGTACATGTACGCGGGGATGAAGATCCCCTGGGCGGCCATCAGCCAGGCGATGTAGCCGAGGGGGGTCTCCGCGTGCCGTACGCCGATGCCGTCGAGGACGGTGTACACGGCGATGGTGAGCCCGGTGGCGACGGCCGCGCCGATGGCCTTCCAGTCCGGCCGCCGCCCCCGCAGCCCCCACAGGCTCACGCCGGTCAGCCCGACACAGGACACCGCGACCCCGGCGGCCGCCCATCCGCCGGGCACCTCGTGCGCGAACACGGCGGCCAGCACGGTCACGACCAGCGGCGCGGTACCGCGCGCGATCGGGTACGCCTGCCCGAAGTCCCCGAGCCGGAAGGAGGTCATGAGCAGCGCGTAGTACGCGACGTGCACCCCGGCGGAGACGAGCAGATACGGCCACGCGGGTCCGGCCGGCCAGGGCGCGAACAGCGCCATCACCAGCCCGACGACCAGTCCGCCCCCGGCGATCAGCGTGAACCCGGTCAGCTTGTCGCTGATCCGGTGGGCGATGGCGTTCCACCCGGCGTGGGTGAACGCGGCGAGCAGTACGGCGGCGGTGACGAGCGGCGTCACCGGTCAGGACCAGTCGTCGTCATACCCGGCACGCTAACCGATCACTGTGTGGCCTGTACAAGGGGTTCGGCCGGGGCCGCCCCGCAAGCCTGGATCGCGGGGGTCCGCCGTCACTTCCCCGGCGAACCCGGCGGCATGACGACGGACGGCCGGTGAGGCACCCGCCCCACCGGCCGTCCGTCGTCAACACTGTCAGGCGCTGACCAGTTCCCGGTCCCCGTCCGGGTCGGGGTCCGTGCGGAGTCCCTCGCCCTCGACGTCCACGTTGGGCAGCGCGCGGTCCAGCCAGGCCGGGAGCCACCAGGCGCGGCGGCCGAGGAGGGCCAGAACGGCCGGGACGATGGCCATGCGGACGATGAAGGCGTCGAAGAAGACGGCGATGGCCAGGCCGAAGCCGATCATCTTGATCATCGCCTCGCTGGAGCCGATGAAGCCGGAGAAGACGGCGATCATGATGACGGCGGCGGCGGTGACGACACGGGCGCTGTAGCGGAAGCCGGTGACGACCGCCTGGCCCGGGTTCTCCCCGTGGACGTACGCCTCACGCATCCGGGTCACGAGGAACACCTCGTAGTCCATGGCGAGGCCGAAGACCACGCCGACCATGAAGATCGGCATCATCGACATGACCGGCCCGGTCTGCTCGACGTTCATCAGGCCGGACAGCCAGCCCCACTGGAAGACCGCGACGACCGCGCCGAGGGCGGCCAGCACGCTGAGCAGGAAGCCGAGGGCAGCCTTCAGCGGGACCAGGATCGAGCGGAACACCACGATCAGCAGCAGGAAGGCGAGGCCGACGACCAGCGCGAGGTACGGCAGCAGCGCGTCGTTCAGCTTCTGCGACACGTCGATGTTCATCGCCGTCGCGCCGGTGACCAGCAGCTTCGCGTCCGTCGCGGAGGCGATCGACGCGCTCTTGCCCCGGATCGCGTGCACCAGGTCCTCGGTGGTGGCCGAGGACGGCTGGGACTTCGGCACGACGGTGATGATCGCGGTGTCGCCCGCCTTGTTGGGCGCCGGCGGGGTGACGGTGACGACGTCCTTCAGGCCCTTGATCTCGTCGCCGACCTTGGCGAACGCGGCCTTCTTGTCGGCGCTGCCCTTGGCGTCGACGACGACCATCAGCGGACCGTTGAAGCCGGGGCCGAAGCCGTCGGAGAGCAGGTCGTAGGCGCGGCGCTGGGTGGTGGAGACGGGCTGGGAGCCGTCGTCGGGGAGGCCCAGTTCGAGCGAGGCGGCCGGGACGGCGGCGGCGCCGAGGCCGACCACACCGAGCAGCAGCACGGTGAGCGGGCGCCGGACCACGAAGCTAGCCCACCGGGTGCCCATGTTGGGACGGCCGGCCTTCTTGGCCGCGCGTCCCCCGCCGAGCAGCTTGCTCTTCTCGCCGGCCGGCTTGACCGTACGGCCCGCGTACCCGAGCAGCGCCGGGATCATGGTGAGCGCGATCAGCACCGCGATGGCGACCGTGCCCGCGGCGGCCACGCCCATCTTGGTCAGCATCGGGATGTTGACGACGGAGAGCCCGACCAGCGCGATGACGACGGTGAGGCCCGCGAAGACCACCGCCGAGCCCGCCGTACCGACGGCGCGGCCCGCGGCCTCCTCGCGGTCGCGGCCCTCGGCCAGTTCGGCGCGGTAGCGGGAGACGATGAAGAGGGCGTAGTCGATGCCGACCGCGAGGCCGATCATCGTGGCCAGGGTGGAGGTGGTGGAGCCCAGGTCGAGCGGGGTGGCCAGCGCGGTGATCGTGGAGACGCCGATGCCGACACCGATGATCGCGGTGAGCAGCGGCAGGCCGGCCGCGATGAGCGAGCCGAAGGTGATGACGAGGACGACGGCGGCGATGGCGATGCCGATGACCTCGCTGGACCCGGTCTCGGGTGCGGTGGTGAGCGCGTCGCCGCCGATCTCGACGGTCAGCCCGGCGTCCCGCGCGTGCCCGGCGCTCTCCTTGAGGGCGTCACGGGAGGAGTCCTCCAGCTCCATCCCGGAGACCTTGTACTTCACCGAGGCGTAGGCGATCGTGCCGTCCCGGCTGACCGCCTTGCCGGTGTACGGGTCGGCGACGGAGGCGACCTCGGAGCCGGAGCCCAGCTCCTTGACCGTCTTCTCCACCGCCGCCTTGTTGCCGGCATCGGTCATCTTCTGGCCCTCGGGCGCCTTGAAGACGACGCGGGCGGTGGCGCCGTCGGCGCTCATGCCGGGAAAGCGCTGCTCCAACAGGTCGAAGGCGCGCTGCGCCTCGGTGCCCGGGATGGAGAAGGACGAGTTCCCCGCGGGTGGCGCGGAGGCGGCGCCCACCCCGGCGAGGGTGAGCAGCGCGACCCACAACAGGGCGACGAAGTGCCGTCGCCGGAAGGCGAATCGGCCGAGTTTGTACAGGTACGTGGCCACGAGGGCGTACTCCCGGTCAGGTCGTGAAAGGCATCTGGGCAGGAAAGGTCAGCCCGGCGACGTGAGCGGTGACGTCAGGAGGTGGGCTTGCTGGGGAGGGGGTCGGTCAGGTGGTGGGGACGCCGAGAGCGGGGAGGATCACGGCGTCGATGTAGGAGCTGAGGAAGTCCTGGGTGGGTGGCCGCTCGTCGATGAGCGCCCGGGTGGCGAACGCGCCGATCATCATGTGCACCACGAAGGGCAGCGCCGGGTTGGCCGGGGCCACTTCGCCCCGGTCCACGGCACGCGAGAGCATCCGGCGCAGCTCGGTGATCTCGGGCTCGATGACCTGCTCCCGGAACGCCTGCAGCAGGTCCGGGTTGGTGTGCGTGGCCATGGCCAGGCCCCGCATGAGGGCGGTGTTCTGCTCCATGGCGCAGTCGTCCTCGCGGTGCACGAGTGCCAGGAAGTCCCCGCGCAGAGAGCCGGTGTCCACGTCGGAGATCCGGCCGGGCTTGCTGTGCCGGATCGCGCGGGCGACCAGTTCGGCCTTGCCGCCCCACTGGCGGTAGAGGGTGGCCTTGCTGGAGCGGGTGCGGGCGGCGACGGCGTCCATGGTGAGGGCGTCGTAGCCGACCTCGCGGAGCAGGTCGAGGACCGCCTCGTACAGCTCGGCCGCCCGCTCGGGCGTGAGTCTGCTGCGACGCGCGGTGGCGGCGTCGGTCATGCGCCTCACCTTCTCCCGCTCATCCGGACGACATGGCTCGCGTACGGGACTCCGTACAGGACGAAGGTACCCCGGCCGCCTGCGAAACGAAACCGTTTCGTACGGGTGCGGGGCGTGGCCTGCGTCACGGGGCACGGGTCCGCACGAGTTGCTGTGCCTCTCGCGCCGGAAAAGCATGGATGAGTGAGCTATCTGCGGCTTCCCCACATCAGTGACGATCTGCTGTGCTTCGTGGCCGAGGACGACCTCTGGCTGGCGCCGCTCGACGAACCGGGCCGCCCCTGGCGGCTCACCGCGGACCGCGCCAAGGCCGGACACCCCCGCTTCTCGCCCGACGGCAAGCAGATCGCCTTCACGAGCTGGCGCAGCCTGGTGCCCGAGATCCACCTGGTGGACGTGGCCGGCGGCCCGGCACGGCAGTTGACGTACTGGGGCAGCGCCGACACCCAGGTGTGCGGCTGGACGCCCCCCGACCAGCACGGCAGGAGCGACATCCTGGCCGTCGCCTCGCACGGCCAGCCCTTCTCCTACTTCACCTGGGCCTACAAGGTCGGCACCAACGGCAGTCCCGGCGGACGACTGCCCTGGGGCCCGGTCGGTGACATCCAGGTCGCGGACACCGCGGGCGAGCACCAGACCCTCCTCCTCACCGGTACGCCCCCGCACGAACCGGCGTCCTGGAAGCGGTACCGCGGCGGCGCCATGGGACGGCTGTGGCTCCAGGGGCAGCGGCTGCTGGAGGACATCGACGGCCAGCTCTCCTCCCCGATGTTCGTCGCCGGCCGCATCGTCTTCCTCTCCGACCACGAGGGCATCGGCAACCTGTACTCCGTCGCCCCGGACGGCACCGGCCTGCGCCGTCACACCGACCACGACGCCTTCTACGCCCGGCACGCCGCGACCGACGGCGAGCGGGTGGTGTACCAGTGCGCCGGTGACATCTGGATCGTGGACGACCTCTCCCCCACCGGCACCCCGCGCAGGCTGGACATCGACCTGGGCGGCGCCGCCCCCGGCCGCCGTCCCTACCAGGTGCCCGCCGCGCACAACGTGGACGGCCTCTCGGTGGACGAGACCGGCCGGGCCAGCGCGGTCACCGTCCGGGGCAGCCTCTACTGGCTCACCCACCGCGACGGCCCGGCCCGCACCATCGCCGACACCCCCGGCGTCCGGGTCCGGCTGCCGGAGATGCTCGGCTCGACCGGCCAGCTCGCCTACGTCACCGACGCCGAGGGCGACGACGCGGTGGCCGTCGCCCAGCTCCCCCGCGCCAGCGGCGGCCGCGAGCCCCGGCTGCTCGGCGAGGGCCGGCTCGGCCGGGTGCTGGAGCTGGTCTCCGACCCGGAGGGCGAACGGCTGGCGGTCGCCTCGCACGACGGCAGGCTGCTGCTGATCGACGTGGCGGAGGACGCCGAGAGCACCGAGGGGCGGGAACCCGGCACCGTCACCGAGCTGATCCGCTCCGACAACGGCCCCGTCCGCGACCTCGCCTTCTCCCCCGACGGCGCCAGGCTCACCTGGTCCCACCCCGGCATCGGCCGCTCCCTGCGCCAGATCAAGCTCGCCCGGATCAAGGACCGCCTGATCGTGGACGTCACCAACGGCCGCTTCGAGGACGAGAACCCGGTCTTCACCAGCGACGGCCGCTACCTCGCCTTCCTCTCCTGGCGCGGCTTCGACCCGGTGTACGACGTGCACACCGGCGACCTGTCCTTCCCGCTCGGCTGCCGCCCCTACCTGGTCCCGCTGAACTCGGCCACGCCCTCCCCGTTCGCGCTCAACCCCGAGGGCCGTCCGGCGGCGGGCGGGCTCGATCCGCTGGAGACCGGGTCCGGCGAGGGCGGCACGGTGACCGTGGAGGTGGAGGGGCTGGAGAACCGGGTCACGCCGTTCCCGGTGATGTCCTCCAAGTACTCGGCGCTGCGCCCGGTCGCGGGCGGCGGGCTGGTCTGGCTGCGCTGGCCGATCTCCGGCGCGCTGGGCGAGACCTTCGTCAACCCCGCCGACATCAGCGGGCGGCCCACGCTGGAGCACTTCAACCTCAGCAAGGCGAAGAAGTCCGAACTGGTCGGCCATCTGGACTGGTTCGAGGTGAGCGGCGACGGGACCCGGCTGGTCGTGGTGGACGAGGGCGACCTGCGTGCGGTGCCCGCCACCGAGCCCGGCGACAGTGACACCACGGTGTGGATAGACCTGCGGCGCATCCTGCACGAGGTGGACCCCGCCGCCGAGTGGCGCGGCGCCTACGCCGAGGGCGGCCGGATCACCCGGGCCTACTTCTGGGACCCCGGCATGTGCGGGATCGACTGGACGGCGATCCTGGAGCAGTACCGCCCACTGGTCGAACGGGTCACCTCCCCCGACGAGTTCGCCGACCTGATGCGCGAGGTCCTCGGCGAACTGGGCACGTCGCACGCCTACGTCACCCCGGCCCGGCGCAACGAGGGCCCGCCGCACTACCAGCGCCGGCAGGGCCTCCTCGGCGTCAACTTCGTCTGCCGGGACGGTGCCTGGCTGGTCGCCCGCATCCTGGACGGCGACTCCTCCGACTCCCGCGCCCGCTCCCCGCTGGCCGGCACCGGCATCCGTGCGGGTTCGGTGCTGACCCATGTCAACGGGCGCCCGGTGGACCCGGTGACCGGGCCGTACCCGCTGCTCGCGGGCTCCGGCGGCACCACCGTCGACCTCACCTTCACCCCGCCGCCGGGCGAGCCGGGCCCCGCCCGCCGGGTGGCCGTGGTCCCGCTGCTCGACGACCGGTCGCTGCGCTACCAGGACTGGGTGGCCAAACGCCGCGAGGTGGTACGGGAGCTGAGCGGCGGCAAGTGCGGCTACCTGCACATCCCCGACATGGGCGGCTCCGGCTGGGCCCAGTTCAACCGGGATCTGCGCCTGGAGGTCTCCCGGCCCGCGCTGATCGTGGACGTGCGCGGCAACGCGGGCGGGAACATCAGCGAGCTGGTGATGGAGAAGCTGACCCGGAAAATCCTCGGCTGGGACCTCACCCGTGACGCCCAGCCGGTGTCGTACGCCTCCAACGCGCCGCGCGGGCCGGTGGTGGCGCTGGCGGACGAGGCGACGTCCTCCGACGGCGACATGATCACCGCCGCGATCAAGCTGCTGGGGCTCGGCCCGGTGGTCGGGCAGCGCACCTGGGGCGGGGTCGTCGGCATGACCGGCCGGCACCGGCTGGGGGACGGCACGGTGATCACGGTGCCGATGAACGCGGCCTGGTTCGAAGAGTACGGCTGGTCCGTGGAGAACCGGGGCGTCGCCCCCGACCTGGAGGCGCTGCGCACCCCACTGGACTGGGCCGAGGGCCGCTACGCGCAGCTCGACGACGCGGTGAGGCTCGCGCTGGACATGCTGGAGACGACCCCGGCCGCGGTGCCGCCCGACTACAGCGACGTGCCGGACCGCTCGCGGCCGAAGCTGCCGCCGCGCGAAGAGGCGTGAGAGGGCAAAAAAGAGGGCGGGACCTCCCGCCACTGACAACCTATAGCGCAAGGGGGGCCTTGCGGCAAGGCCCCCCTCATGCCGCAGAATCGCTCGCCGAGCCCAGAACCTGCGGAAATGAGTGATCCACTACATGTGTGCGCTGCTGTCCGAGCGTGAGCCCGCGCCGGAGTCCCGCGCGTTCGACCTCCCCGACCGGCTCGCCGCCAAGGCCGACCCGGCACTGATCGCCGCGGACGAGCGGCACTTCGCGGACATCGCCACCGGCCTGGAGCAGACCGTCGCCGAGCTGTCCGCGAGCCTGGACGCCCTGCGCCGGGCGCCCGGCGGGGTCGGCCGGGAGGTGCTGGAGCGAGACCTGGAGATCCACCGGCTGACGGCCCGGCTGCGCGCCCTGCGCCGCTTCGGCCTCGACCTCTGCCTGGGCCACATCGTGCACGACGGCGACCCCGAGCCGGTCTACATCGGCCGGCTCGGCCTCACCGACAGCACCGGCCGCCGGCTGCTGATCGACTGGCGCTCCCCCGCCGCCGAACCGTTCTTCGCCGCGACCCACGCCCACCCGATGGGCCTTCTCCGCCGCCGCCGCTACCGCTGGACGCGCGGCCGGATCAGCGACTACTGGGACGAGGTGTTCACCGCCGAAGGTCTGGAGCATCACGCGGCGCTGGACGACCAGTCCGCGTTCATCGCCACCCTCGGCACCAACCGCTCGGAGCGGATGCGGGACGTGCTCGCCACCATCCAGGCCGACCAGGACGCCATCATCCGCGCCTCCTCGCGCGGCGCCCTGGTGGTGGACGGCGGCCCCGGCACCGGCAAGACCGTCGTCGCCCTGCACCGCTCCGCCTACCTGCTCCACTCCGACCCGCGTCTCGGACACCGCCGGGGCGGCGTGCTGTTCGTCGGCCCGCACCAGCCCTACCTGAACTACGTCGCCGACGTACTGCCGAGCCTGGGCGAGGAGGGGGTCCAGACCTGCACCGTGCGGGACCTGGTCGCCGAGGGCGCGACGGCGGGCATCGAGGCGGACCCGGAGGTGGCCCGGCTGAAGTCCTCCGCCGACCTGGTGAAGGGCATCGAGAAGGCGGTGCGCTTCTACGAGACCCCGCCCACCGACCCCCTGACCGTCAGCACCCCCTGGGCCGAGCTGCACCTGACCGCCGCCGACTGGGCCGAGGCGTTCGAGGCGGCGGAGGCGGGCGTCCCGCACAACGAGGCCCGCGACCTGATCTGGGAGGCGCTCGTCACGATCCTCCACGACCAGCTCGACAAGGAGGTCCCGCAGCAGCTGTTCCGCCGGGCCCTGGCCTCCGACGGCGAGCTGACCGGCACCCTCCGCCGCGCCTGGCCCCTGCTGGAGGCGGCCGACCTGGTCGGTGACCTGTGGACCGTGCCGGCGTACCTGCGGATGTGCGCCCCCTGGCTCACCCCCGACGAGGTACGCCTGCTGCGCCGCGCCGACCCGCAGGCGTGGACGGTGTCCGACCTGCCCCTGCTGGACGCGGCCCGGCAGCGGCTCGGGGACCCGGAGACCTCGCGGAAGAAGCGCCGCCAGGCCGCCACGGTCGCCGTCGAACGGGAGCGGATGGCCGCCGTCATCGACAGCGTGATCGCGGCCGACCCGGACGGCGAGGGCGCGGTGACGATGCTGCACGGGCAGGACCTCAGGGACAGCCTGGTCGACGAGGGCGCGCTGCCCGCCATCGAGGCGGACGCGCTGGCCGGGCCGTTCGCGCACATCGTGGTGGACGAGGCCCAGGAGCTGACCGACGCGGAGTGGCAGATGCTGCTCCTGCGCTGCCCGTCCCGGAGCTTCACCATCGTGGGCGACCGCGCCCAGGCCCGGCACGGCTTCACCGAGTCGTGGCGGGAGCGGCTCGCGCGGGCCGGCCTCGGCCGGGTCGAGGTGGCCTCGCTGAGCATCAACTACCGCACCCCCGAAGAGGTGATGGCGGAGGCCGAGCCGGTGATCCGGGCCGCCATCCCGGACGCCAACGTGCCCACCTCGGTACGCGCGGCCGGCATCCCGGTCACCTACGGCCCGGTGTCCGGCCTGGACGCGGTGCTGCACGAGTGGCTGGCCGAGAACGCGGAGGGCACCGCCTGCGTCATCGGCGCTCCCGCGTTCAAGGAGCGCCCCCGCGTCCGGTCGCTCACCCCGGAGCTGGCGAAGGGGCTGGAGTTCGACCTGGTCGTGCTGGTGGAGCCGGACGCCTTCGGCGAGGGTATCGAGGGCGCGGTGGACCGCTATGTGGCGATGACCCGCGCCACCCAGCGGCTGGTCGTGCTGAGCGGTACCTAGTCACGCGCCGGGGCGGGGCGCCCGGACGTGCCGGGCGCCCCGCCGTGGCTTTCGCCGGATCTGCCGCGTCAGGCGGTGTGGTCCGGGTCGAAGCGGTCCTCCATGTCCCGCATGCCGCCCTCGGCGCGGTCACGCTGGGGCTGGTG
This sequence comes from Streptomyces sp. SID1328, assembly GCF_009865595.1. Classification (NCBI taxonomy): domain Bacteria; kingdom Bacillati; phylum Actinomycetota; class Actinomycetes; order Kitasatosporales; family Streptomycetaceae; genus Streptomyces; species Streptomyces sp. SID1328. Next base: position 13,135 of record NZ_WWKH01000729.1, read on the forward strand.
GGCGCGCTCCTGGTGGTCGCGCCCCTGCGGGCCGCGCTGGCCGGCCTTCTCGCGCGCCTGGCCGGCCTTCTCCTTGGCCTGGCCGGCCTTCTCCTTGGCCTGGTCCTGCATCTTGCGGGACTTCTCCTGGAACTGGTCCTTCATACCCATGTGGGTTCACACTCCTGGTGAGAACGGTTTCGGCCCCGGTGGAGCCTCGACCAGATTCACACGGGCGAACACCCTCCGCATGTCGATCACTTACGCTGCGTAGCGCGGGCCGCCTCGTCGGCCGCGCCGCCCGCGCCCACCAGGCCCGACCGCATCCCGGTCAGCCGGTCGGCGTACCTGCGCATCTCCCGCTGGCCGACGGTGCCGATGAGTGCCGGGAGGTAGCCGCGCAGGCCCTGCATCCCGCGCAGCCACCACTGTCCGTACACGTGGGGCGACCGGCGCTCGATGCCGTCCACCAGCCGGTCGACGGCCGGGCCGAGCGGGTAGGTCTTGTTCGACGGCCAGGGCAGCCGCTGCCGCAACTCCCGCATCACGTCGTCCTGGTCGGCCCCGCGCACCATGTCGGTGTCGGTCCAGGACAGGTAGGCGACGCCCACCCGCACGCCCAGGTAGCCGACTTCGCCGCGCAGGCTGTGCGCGTACGCCTCCACGCCCGACTTGGAGGCGCAGTACGCCGTCATCATCGGCGCCGGGGTCATCGCGGCGAGGGAGGCGATCTGGAGCAGGTAGCCGCGGCTCTCGGTGAGCACCGGCAGGAAGGCGCGGGCGGTGACGGCCGAGCCGATGAGGTTGACCTCGATCACCCGCCACCAGGCCACCGGATCGGAGTCGGCGAACGGACCGCCGGTCGCCACACCGGCGTTGGCCACCACGATGTCGACCTTGCCGAACCGCTCCTTCACCTCGGCGGCGACCCGGCCCATCGCCTCGTGGTCGGTGACATCGGCGTACCAGTGGGCGCTCTCGCCGTACAGCCGCTCGGAGACGGCCTTCAGCTCGTCCTCCTCCAGGCCGACGAGGGCCACCTTGGCGCCGCGCGCGGAGAGTTTGCGGGCCAGCAGCTCGCCGACGCCGCGTGCCGCACCGGTGACGACGGCCACCTGTCCTTCCAGACCGACCTTGCTCATGCGCCCTCCTCCAAGGTGGCGGGGATGCTCCCCGTGACGTACATGGTGACGAGTTCCCGTATCCGGCCGGTCACCGCTTCCGGTGCCTCCACCGGGGTCATGTGCCCGATGCCGAACAGCTCGGTGAACCCGGCACAGTTGGGCAGCTCGGCGACGAGTGCGCGGGCGTGCGACGAGGGGGTGAGCCGGTCGGCGGTGCCGTGCAGCACGGCGGTGGGCACGGTCAACTGCCGCACTCCGTGGTCGAGATCGAGCCGGTCCAGCACCCCGCCCCAGGCGTGCCGGGCGGTGCGCGGGCAGGCGTGCACGATCCGGGCGCAGGTGTCGACCAGGTGCGGGGCCGAACCGGCACCCATGGTCGCGTACTTGAGGACCTTCTTGGCCAGTGGCGTGACCGGGCCGAGCGGCAGGGACGAGCCGAGGATGCGTCCGGTGAGCCAGGTGCGGACGCGCCCGGCGCGCAGCGGCACCACGCGCGCCTCGGCGGTGAGCCGTCCGCTGCCGGTGCTGCACAGCAGCGCGGCGGCCGCGTGCTGCCGGAAGCGCGGGCGGGCCGAGGCGGACATGATCGTCATGCCGCCCATGGAGTGGCCGACGATCAGGGCGCGTTCACCGGGCGCGAGGGTGGCCGCGAGCACCGCTTCCAGGTCGTCCGCGAGCGCGTCGGTGGAGCACACCGGGCTGTACGGGCTGAGGCCGTGGCCGCGCTGGTCGTAGGTGATGACCCGGTGGTCGCGGGCCAGCTCCTCGGTCTGCGCGGCCCAGAAGGCGGTGGAGCAGGTCCAGCCGTGGGAGAGCACGACCGGGGGCGCGTCCTCGGGGCCGTGCACCTCCACGTGCAGGCGGGCGCCGTTGGTGGAGGTGACCTCCAGGGTGCGGCTCATGCGGTGGCCTCGCTCGGGACGGCGGCCGGCTTCGTGGTCTCGGGCGCGGGCCTGCGCAGCACCTCGTACTCGGTGAGGTCCACGCGGCGGGTGGCCTGGCGGAACTCGCTGGTGGTGCCGGGCCAGACGGTGGTGTTGCGGCCGCCCGCGTCCAGGTACCAGCTCGTGCAGCCGCCGGTGTTCCAGACGGTGCGTTTCATCCGCTCCTGCACCCGGCGGTTCCAGCGGTCGACGGCGGCCGGGCGGGCGTCCAGCGCGGTGCGGCCGCCGAGGGTGCCGAGCTGGCGCATGTAGTCGGCCAGGTAGTTGAGCTGGGACTCGATCATCAGGATCATCGAGGAGTTGCCCAGGCCAGTGTTGGGCCCGATCACGCTCAGCCAGTTCGGGAACCCGGCCGCCGAACCGCCGCGCAGCGCCTCCATGCCGCCCTTCCACGCCTCGGCGAGCGTGACGCCCCCGACACCGACCACGCGCTCGGCGATGGGCATGTCGGTGACGTGGAAGCCGGTGCCGAAGACGATCGCGTCGACCTCGGCCTCGGTGCCGTCGGCGGCGACCACGGTCGAGCCCCGGATCTCGGTGACCCCGCCGGCCACCACGTCCACGTTGGGCTGGGCGAGCGCCGGGTAGTACGTGCTGGACAGCAGGATGCGCTTGCAGCCGATGCGGTAGTCGGGGGTGAGCTTGGCGCGCAGGGCCGGGTCCTTGATGGCGCGGGACATGTTGCGCTTGGCGAGCTGCTCGACCAGGCCGAGTTCGTCCGGGTGCTTGGTGAACGCCTGCACCTGGAGTTCCCGGATGCCCCACAGCAGCCCGCGCCGCAGCCGTGCGGTGAAGGGCAGCGCCTGGTGCAGCCTGCGCTCGGCGGTGCCGATGGCCCGGTCCATGCGGGGCATCACCCAGGGCGGGGTGCGCTGGAAGACGGTGAGCCTGCCGACCTCGGGCTGGATCGAGGGGACGATCTGGATCGCGGAGGCGCCGGTGCCGACCATGGCGACGCGCTTGCCGCGCAGATCGAAGTCGTGGTCCCAGCGGGCGGAGTGGAACACCCGGCCGGGGAAGGAGTCCAGCCCCGGTATGTCGGGGATCTTCGGGTCGGACAGCGGGCCGGTGGCGGAGACCACCACGTCGGCGGTGAGCGAGCCGCTCGCGGTCTCGATGTGCCAGCGCAGCTCGTCCTCGTCCCAGGTCATCAGCTTGACCTCGGAGTCGAAGCGCAGGTGCGGGCGAAGCCCGAAGTCGTCGGCGACGCGCTCCAGGTAGGCACGGATGTGCTCCTGCCCGGAGAAGGTGCGCGGCCAGTCGGGGTTGGGGGCGAAGGAGAAGGAGTACAGGTGCGACGGCACGTCGCAGGCACAGCCCGGATAGCTGTTGTCCCGCCAGGTCCCGCCGACGCTGCCGGCCCGCTCCAGGACGACGAAGTCGGTGATCCCCTCCCGGCGCAGCCGCACGGCGGCCCCCAGCCCGCCGAACCCGGACCCGATCACCGCCACCCGTACATGCTCGTGCTCGGCCATCCCGACGCCTCCACGCATCCTCGGACTGTGCCAGTGAACACTGGCGCAATGGGACTGTAGAGCAGCTCCGTACTGAGCGGTAGGGGGCGCGGAAAGGAAAGTTACCGTCGGTACGCCATAGGCTGCGGACGTGGCAGAAGACGGCGGACACAGCGGCGGGCAGGCCGGCGGGCGCGAGTACCGCATGGAGGAGCTGGCGCGCCTCGCCGGGATCACCGTGCGCACCCTGCGGTTCTACCGCGAGCGCAGACTGATCCCGCCGCCCCGCCGCGAGGGCCGTATCGCCTGGTACGACGACCATCATCTGGCCAGGCTGCGCACCATCGCGGCGCTGCTGGAGCGCGGGCACACGCTGAACGGGATAGCCGAGCTGGCCGAGGCGCTGGACAACGGCCGGGACGTGGCCGACCTGCTGGGCGTCGCCCCGCCCACCGAGGAGGAGCCGGTCAGGCTGACCCCGGAGGAGCTGGCGGCCCGCTTCGAGGGCGAGGTCACCCCGGAGAACCTGGCGGCCGCGATGACTCTGGGCTACGTCGGCACCGACGGCGACGAGATCGTGCACATCAGCCGACGCCTGCTGGACGTCTCCGCGGCACTGGTCCGCGAGGGCATCCCGCTGGCCGAGGTCCTGACGGCCGCGGCCCGGGTCCGCGAGCACGCCGACGCCCTCGCGGCCCTCTTCGCCGAGGTGATCGGCCGCCACGCCCCGGAGGACTCCCTGCAGCGCCTGCGCCCGCTGGCCCGCAGCGTGGTGGAGGCGGAGCTGTCACTGGCCATGGACCGGCGACTGAGCAAGCAGGCCTAGGACCTGGCCCTAGCGCTCGTACACCACGGTGACCGGCGCGTGGTCGGACCAGCGCTCGGTGTGGGTGGCGGCGCGCTCGACCCAGCCCTTGACCGCCTTCGCGGCCAGGCCGGGGGTGGCCATGTGGTAGTCGATGCGCCAGCCGGAGTCGTTGTCGAAGGCGCGGCCCCGGTAGGACCACCAGCTGTAGGGGCCCTCGGTCCCGGGGTGCAGGGCGCGGACGACGTCCACGTACCCGCCGTCCCCGGGGCCGAGCACCCGGCTCAGCCACTCCCGCTCCTCGGGCAGGAAGCCGGAGTTCTTGACGTTGCCCCGCCAGTTCTTGAGGTCGGCCTGCTGGTGGGCGATGTTCCAGTCGCCGCAGACCAGGACCTCGCGGCCGTCGGCGGCGGCCCGCTCGCGCAGCTCCTTGAGGTGGGCGGAGAACTCGCCCATGAAGCGGACCTTCTCGTCCTGCCGCTCGGTGCCGACCTCGCCGGAGGGCAGGTACAGCGAGGCGATGGTCACACCGGGGAGGTCGGCCTCGACATAGCGGCCGGAGCCGTCGAACTCCGCCGAGCCGAAGCCGACCCGGACGCGGTCGGGCTCACGACGCGTGTAGAGGGAGACGCCCGCGCGGCCCTTGGCGGCGGCGGGCGCGTGCACCACGTGCCAGCCGTCGGGCTGCCGTACGTGCTCCGGGAGTTGCTGCGGCTCGGCGCGCACCTCCTGCAGGCAGACCACGTCCGCGGCAGTCTGCTCCAGCCACTCCACGAAGCCCTTCTTGGCGGCGGCCCGCAGTCCGTTCACGTTCACCGAGGTCACAGTCAGCACCAGGGCACGATACCGGCACACTGGTGGAGACCGATGCCCACTCGCCGCATAGAAGTACGATGCCCAGCATGATTATCCGCCGCGTTCGCTTCGACCACCCCGACGCCGTGAAGCTCAATGACGAGGTCCAGGCCGAGTACCACGTGCGCTACGGCGACGGCGGCGACGCCACGTCGCTCGACCCGGCCGACTTCGACCCGCCCAGAGGCGTGTACCTGATCGCGTATGACGCCGAGGACCGCCCGGTCGCCACCGGCGGCTGGCGCAGCCAGGACCTGAACGGGGAGGGCAACCAGGACGGCGACGCGGAGTTGAAGCGCATGTTCGTCATCGAGCAGATGCGCGGCCACGGCCTGGCCCGCCGCATCCTCGCCGAACTGGAGGCGGACGCCCGCGAGGCCGGCCGCACCCGCATGGTCCTGGAAACCGGCACCGAGCAGCCCGAGGCCATCGCCCTCTACACCTCCAGCGGCTACACCCCGTGCACCAAGTTCGGCTACTACCGCCACCACGAGAACAGCCTTTGCTACGCGAAGCCGCTCCGGGTGCCGCGCGGCACGAACTGACCCGGCTCAGTGGCCTGTTGCCGCAGCACAGGCCACTGCTGCCCCTGTGACGCGCCTGTGACGTGACGGCGATCACTCCGCCGAAAGTCGGAACATACGATCAGCTCAGTAGCTGCCGCGCCTTTCGGCCCCACCTGACAGTGCAAGCGGATGCGACTCCCCCTCCTCATCATCCGGGTTCTTTCGTATTTTCTGGAGTCCTTCATGCCTTCGCTCGGTTTCCGACGCAACTCCGCCCTCCGCGCCGGTTTCGTCGCCGCCTCTCTCACTGCCACCGTCCTGCTGCCGGCCG
>NZ_WWKH01000730.1:0-21202 GCF_009865595.1 Streptomyces sp. SID1328
GCGCTGGCGTCGGCCGCGACGACGGGCACGGCCGTCCCGGACGCCTCCGGCGCCGGGCCGGTGTCCGTACGCTCCGTACTGCCGTGCCGCGGGGCGGGCCTCAGGCGGTGAAGCATGCGTATACCCATGCCCGCAGTCTCGCGGGTGGCGGGCGGGGCCTGCGTTCTGGCGGGGGCCACGTGAGTGAAACCCCGCGGGGAGGGCGGCTCCCCGCGGGGTCTCAGGTGGCTCAGTGCGCCGCCGACTCCCAGTCCGGGCCGACGCCCACCGAGACGTCCAGCGGGGCCCGCAGGCTGACGGCGTCGGCCATCTCGCGGCGGACGATCTCCTCGGCGGCAGCGCGCTCGCCGGGGGCGATCTCCAGCACGATTTCGTCGTGGACCTGGAGCAGCATCCGGGACTTCAGCCGCGCCTCGCGCAGCGCCCGGTCCACGTTGAGCATCGCGATCTTGACGATGTCGGCGGCGGTGCCCTGGATCGGGGCGTTCAGCGCCATCCGCTCGGCGGCCTCGCGGCGCTGGCGGTTGTCGCTGTTGAGGTCGGGCAGGTAGCGGCGGCGGCCGAAGAGGGTCGCCGTGTAGCCGGTCGCCCGCGCCTCGTCGACCGCGCGGCGCAGATAGTCCCGTACCCCGCCGAACCGCTCGAAGTAGGTGTCCATCAGCGCGCGGGCCTCCCCGGCGTCGATGTTGAGCTGCTGGGAGAGGCCGAAGGCGGACAGGCCGTAGGCGAGGCCGTACGACATGGCCTTGATCTTGCGCCGCATCTCCGCGTGGACCGAGTCGCGGCCGACCGAGAAGACCTGGGAGGCGACCGTGGTGTGCAGGTCCTCGCCGGAGGTGAACGCCTCGATCAGGCCGGCGTCCTCGGAGAGGTGGGCCATGACGCGCAGCTCGATCTGGCTGTAGTCGGCCGTCATCAGGGACTCGAAGCCCTCGCCGACCACGAAGCCCCGGCGGATCGCCCGGCCCTCGTCGGTGCGGACCGGGATGTTCTGCAGGTTGGGGTCCGTGGAGGACAGCCGGCCGGTCGCCGCCACCGTCTGGTTGAAGGTGGTGTGGATACGTCCGTCGGCGGCGATCGTCTTGATCAGGCCCTCGACGGTGACGCGCAGCTTGGCCTGTTCCCGGTGGCGGAGCATGATCACCGGCAGTTCGTTGTCGGTCTGCGCGGCGAGCCAGGCCAGGGCGTCGGCGTCGGTGGTGTAGCCGGTCTTGGTCTTCTTGGTCTTGGGCAGCGCCAGCTCGCCGAAGAGGACCTCCTGGAGCTGCTTGGGCGAGCCGAGGTTGAACTCGTGCCCCGCCGCCGCGTGCGCCTCCTTCACGGCCTGCTGCACGGCGCCCGCGAAGGTCTGCTCCATGCTCTCCAGGTGCGGGCGGTCGGCCGCGATGCCGTGCCGCTCCATGCGGGCGAGCAGGGCGGAGGTGGGCAGCTCCATGTCCCGCAGCAGGTCGGCGGCGCCGACCTCGGCGAGCCGGGTCTCCAGCGCCTCGCCCAGGTCGAGGATGGCGCGGGCCTTGATCATGAGGGCCTCGGCCTCGGCGCCGTCGTCCCCGCCGAAGGCGAGCTGACCGTCGGCCGCGGCGGCCGGGGCCAGCTCGCGGTGCAGGTACTCCAGCGAGAGCGCGTCCAGGTCGAAGGAGCGGCGGCCGGGCTTGACCAGGTAGGCGGCGAGCGCGGTGTCCATGGTCACGCCGTCGACCTGCCAGCCGTGCTCGGCCAGCACCCGCATGGCGCCCTTGGCGTTGTGCAGCACCTTGGGCCGCGCGGCGTCGGCCAGCCAGCCGGCGAACGCCCGCTCGTCGGCCTCGTCCAGCTCGGCGGGGTCGAACCAGGCGGCGGCTCCCCCGGCGGCGGCGAGGGCGACCTCGGCGACCGAGCCGGAGCCCAGCGCCCAGGTGTCGACGGTGGCCATGCCCAGCGGCCCGGCGGCGTGCTCGGCCAGCCAGCCGGCCAGCTCACCGGTGCCCAGGACCGTGCCGTCCACCTCGATGCCGTCCGCGACGACGGGGGTGGCCTCGGCCTCCTCGGCGCCGGGGTCGACGGCGAAGAGCCGCTCGCGCAGCGAGGGGTTGCGGATCTCCAGGGTGTCCAGGAACGCCGCCACGCCCTTGCGGTCGTACGGCTCACGGCCGAGGTCCGCGACCGTCCTCGGCAGCTCGACCTCGCGCTCCAGCTCGGTCAGGACGCGGTTGAGCTTGACCGACTCCAGGTGGTCGCGGAGGTTCTGCCCGGCCTTGCCCTTGACCTCCTCGACGCGCTCGACCAGCTCCGCGAACGAACCGAACTGGTTGATCCACTTCGCGGCGGTCTTCTCGCCGACGCCGGGGATGCCGGGCAGGTTGTCGGACGGGTCGCCGCGCAGGGCGGCGAAGTCGGGGTACTGCGCGGGCGTCAACCCGTACTTCTCGAAAACCTTCTCCGGGGTGAAGCGGGTCAGCTCCGAGACGCCCTTGGTGGGGTAGAGCACCGTGGTGTGCTCGCTGACCAGCTGGAAGGAGTCCCGGTCGCCGGTGACGATCAGCACATCGAAGCCCGCGGCCTCGGCCTGGGTGGCCAGGGTGGCGATCACGTCGTCCGCCTCGAAGCCGTCCACGGCGAAGCGGGGCGCGTGCATCGCGTCCAGCAGCTCGCCGATCAGCTCGACCTGGCCCTTGAACTCGTCCGGCGTCTTGGAGCGGTTCGCCTTGTACTCGGTGAACCGCTCGGAGCGCCAGGTCTTGCGGGACACGTCGAAGGCGACCGCGAAGTGCGTCGGCGCCTCGTCACGCAGGGTGTTGGCCAGCATCGAGGCGAAGCCGTAGATCGCGTTCGTCGGCTGGCCCGTCGCGGTGGTGAAGTTCTCCGCGGGCAGCGCGAAGAACGCGCGGTACACCAGTGAGTGCCCGTCCATGAGCATCAGGCGGGGTCGGCCGCCGGGAGGGGTGTCGGTCTTCTTCGATGCTGTCTCTGCCACGCCCCCGATCCTGCCACGCCGCACTGACAGCCGAGTCCGCGAAGCGTTGCACCGGAAGATCGCGCACTGTCCACAGGGCTCCCCCACCCGCTGTCCACAGGGCTCCCGCTGCGGACGCCCGCGGGGCATGCTTGTCCGGCGGGGCCGGGGGACCCCGGATGCGAGAAGGACGATCGAAGGGGAGCGGGCGATGGCGACGAAGCCGCCCAAGGGTGATCCGGTGCAGGACGCGCCGCGGACAGGGGAGCCGAAGCACGCGGCGGCGGGGCTGCCCGCGGTGGGGCATTCCCTGAAGATCGCGCAGCAGCAGATGGGGGTGCGGCGCACCGCGCTGACCCTGCTGCGGGTGAACCAGAAGGACGGCTTCGACTGCCCCGGCTGCGCCTGGCCCGAGCCGGAGCACCGGCACATGGCGGAGTTCTGCGAGAACGGCGCCAAGGCGGTGGCCGAGGAGGCCACGCTGCGCCGGGTCACCCCGGAGTTCTTCGCCGCGCACCCGGTGGCCGACCTCGCGGGGCGCAGCGGCTACTGGCTGGGCCAGCAGGGCCGCCTCACCCACCCCATGTACCTGCCCGAGGGCGCCGACCGCTACGAGCCGGTCACCTGGGAGCGTGCCTTCGACATCGTCGCGGAGGAGATCGCGGCCCTCGGCTCGCCGGACGAGGCCGTGTTCTACACCTCGGGACGCACCAGCAACGAGGCGGCGTTCCTGTACCAGCTCTTCGCCCGCGAGCTGGGCACCAACAACCTGCCCGACTGCTCCAACATGTGCCACGAGTCGTCCGGTTCGGCGCTCTCGGAGACGATCGGCATCGGCAAGGGCAGCGTCCTGCTGGAGGACCTGTACCGGGCCGACCTGATCATCGTGGCCGGGCAGAACCCCGGCACCAACCATCCGCGCATGCTCTCCGCGCTGGAGAAGGCCAAGGCGGCCGGCGCGCGGATCATCAGCGTCAATCCGCTGCCCGAGGCGGGCCTGGAGCGGTTCAAGAACCCGCAGACCCCGCAGGGCATGCTGAAGGGCGCCGCGCTCACCGACCTGTTCCTGCAGATCCGCATCGGCGGCGACCAGGCCCTCTTCCGCCTGCTGAACAAGCTGATCCTGGAGACGGAGGGCGCGGTCGACGAGGAGTTCGTCCGCGAACACACCCACGGCTACGAGGAGTTCGCGGACGCGGCGGCCAAGGCCGACTGGGACGAGACGCTGGCCGCGACCGGGCTCACCCGCCCGGAGATCGAGCGGGCCCTGGAGATGGTGCTGGCCTCGAAGCGGACCATCGTCTGCTGGGCCATGGGCCTCACCCAGCACAAGCACTCGGTGCCCACCATCCGCGAGGTGGTCAACTTCCTTCTGCTGCGCGGCAACATCGGCCGTCCCGGCGCCGGGGTGTGCCCGGTGCGCGGGCACTCCAACGTGCAGGGCGACCGCACGATGGGCATCTTCGAGCGCCCCGCACCCGCCTTCCTGGACGCGCTGGAGCGGGAGTTCGGCTTCGCCCCGCCGCGCGAGCACGGCTTCGACGTCGTACGGGCCATCCGCGCGCTGCGGGACGGCGAGGCGAAGGTGTTCTTCGCCATGGGCGGCAACTTCGTCTCCGCCTCCCCCGACACCGAGGTCACCGAGGCGGCCATGCGGCGGGCCCGGCTGACCGTGCACGTGTCGACCAAGCTCAACCGGTCGCACGTGGTCACCGGCGCCCGCGCGCTGATCCTGCCGACACTCGGCCGCACCGAGCGCGACGTCCAGGGCGGGGGCGAGCAGTTCGTCACCGTCGAGGACTCCATGGGCATGGTGCACGCCTCGCGCGGCCGGCTGGCGCCCGCGAGCCCCCACCTGCTCTCCGAGCCCGCCATCGTGGCCCGGCTGGCGCGGCGGGTACTGCCGGACAGCACGGTGCCGTGGGCGGAGTTCGAGCGGGACTACGCGGCGATCCGCGACCGCATCGCGCGGGTGGTCCCCGGCTTTCAGGACTTCAACGCCCGGGTCGCCCGCCCCGGCGGCTTCACCCTGCCGCACGCCCCGCGGGACGAGCGCCGCTTCCCCACCGCCACCGGCAAGGCCAACTTCACCGCCGCGCCGGTGGAACACCCGGAGCTGCCCGAGGGCCGCCTGCTGCTCCAGACACTGCGCTCGCACGACCAGTACAACACCACGATCTACGGCCTGGACGACCGCTACCGGGGCATCACCGACGGCCGCCGCGTGGTGCTGGTCCACCCCGAGGACGCCCGCGAACTCGGGGTGAGCGACGGGAGCTACGTGGACCTGGTGGGCGAGTGGAGCGACGGGGTGGAGCGGCGGGCGCCCGGTTTCCGGGTGGTGCACTATCCGACCGCGCGGGGCTGCGCCGCCTCGTACTACCCGGAGACCAATGTGCTGGTGCCGCTGGACGCCACCGCCGACACCAGCAACACCCCGGCCAGCAAGTCGGTGGTGGTCCGGCTGGAGGCGCGCCCCGAGGGCCGTCTGGGCCGTCTGGAACAATCGGCGACCGACTGAGCGTTCGCTCAGTGAATATGGGTCGTCGCCGGACAGGCGCACGAGAACGGAGCCGGGCATGGGTGAGCAGCAGCAGGTGAAATTCCCGCAGGAGATCATCGACGAGTACGCGGCGCTCGGTGTGGACCTGCCCGCGATGTTCTCCGCCGGTCACCTGGGGACGCGGATGGGCGTGCAGATCATCGAGGCGGCGCCGGAGCGGGTGGTCGGCACCATGCCGGTGGAGGGCAACACCCAGCCGTACGGCCTGCTGCACGGCGGTGCCTCGGCGGTGCTCGCCGAGACCCTCGGCTCGGTCGGCTCGATGCTGCACGGCGGCAGTTCCAAGGTCGCCGTCGGGGTCGACCTGAACTGCACCCACCACCGGGGCGTCCGCTCCGGCCTGGTCACCGGCGTCGCCACCCCGGTCCACCGGGGCCGCTCCACGGCGACCTACGAGATCGTCATCACCGACGAGCAGGACCGCCGCGTCTGCACGGCCCGCCTGACCTGTCTCCTGCGCGACCTCCCGGCGGGCGAGGCCCCGGCGAAGGACTGACGCTCCCCGTTGCCCCGCCCCGTCCCACGCCGTAGCTTTCGGCGCATGGGACGGGGCGGGGCACTTCTCGTACGGCCCGGATTTCGGCGATGACCGGCATCGGCCCGCTGGAACCCGGCGAGGGCACCTGGGCGCGCGAGCCCGCCGAGGCACGCCCGGCACCCCGCCCATGGCGCCGCCGCACCCTACTGATTCCGGCCACCGCCTGCGCCGTGCTGGCGGCCGGCGCCGCCCTCTGGATCACCCGCCCGCGCCCGGCGCCCCCGCCCGAACTCCCCTTTCCCGCACAGACGGTGACCGTGGCCTTCCTGGCCGGCCGGACCACCGCGCCCCACCGCCTCGCCTTCGACGTGCGGCTCGCCGTGGAGCCCGGCCCCCCGGTCACCGTGACCCGGGTGAGCCAGCCCTACGCCGGGATCTCGGCCGAATCCGAACCCCGCGCGCCCTTCCGCACCGCAGCCGGCTCGGCGCGGGTGATCACCGTGACCATGCGTGTCACGGAATGCGGAAAGGTGCCCAAAAACGCCGCACTGCCTTTCCTGGAAGTAACACTGCGTAATACGCGTGCAATACAGACCCAGAGTTTCATCCTCGGCCCGCGCTACACCCGATACCTCTCCCGCGCCCTGGGGGAAGCCTGCGGCGAAAGTACGCCGTCATCACCAAAACCTCCGAGACGCCTGAACAGTTGAGGGCGCGTGCTGCGCGTTCTCAGCATGTGGACAGGGCGAATCGGCCGGAATTCCGGCGTTCCCCCCAGGGAGTACCGCTCTGCATTACCTCGTGTCATAACAAGAGCGTCACAGCCTTGGTCAAGCTCTCCTCCACGTTCCCATCACACGCTTAGAGTCACGGCCAGTCACCGCGCCCCGGATTCGCTTTTCGGCCAGGCGCGCGGCTCGACCGTTTCCATGGGGATGCGGTCGTCCAGGGAAAGGACTGATCGTGCGTCAACGTTCGCTCATCGCCATCACCGCCGCGCTGTCCGCGGGAGCGCTCACCCTCACCGCCTGCGGCTCGCGCGACAGCGGCGACAACGGCTCCGACGCCAAGGGCGGCACCACCGTCACCATCGGCATCGACGCCCCGCTGACCGGCGACCTGTCCGCGCTGGGCCTCGGCATCAAGAACTCGGTGGACCTCGCGGTCAAGACCGCGAACAAGAAGGAGTACGTCAAGGGCGTCACCTTCAAGGTCGAGGCCAAGGACGACCAGGGCCAGCCCTCCTCCGGCCAGCAGAACTCCACCGCCTTCGTCACCGACAAGAGCGTCCTCGGTGTCGTCGGCCCGCTGAACTCCTCCGTCGCCGAGTCGATGCAGAAGGTCCTCGACGACGCCAAACTGGCGCAGGTCTCCCCCGCCAACACGGGCCCCGGCCTCACCCAGGGCCCGGACTGGCAGAAGAAGAAGGTGCGTCAGTACAAGTCGTACTTCCGCACCGCGACCACCGACGCCATCCAGGGCCCGTACGCCGCGGAGTACGTCTTCAACAAGGCCAAGAAGAAGAAGGTCTTCGTCATCGACGACAAGAAGACCTACGGCGCCGGCCTCGCCGCCACCTTCACCGACGCGTTCAAGAAGCTCGGCGGCAAGGTCGTCGGCACCGAGCACATCAACCCCGACACCAAGGACTTCTCCGCGGTCGCCACCAAGGTGAAGAACTCGGGCGCCGACGTCGTCTACTACGGCGGCGAGTACCCGCAGGCCGGTCCGCTCACCAAGCAGATCAAGGCCGCCGGCGCCAAGGTGCCGCTGGTCGGCGGCGACGGCATCAAGGACGACACCTTCTTCAAGCTCGGCGGCCCCGCCGCCACCGGCGACTACGCCACCTCCGTCGGCGCCCCGGTGGAAACCCTCCCCTCCGCCAAGCAGTTCGTCGCCGACTACAAGGCGGCGGGCTACAAGGAGGCGTACGCGGCCTACGGCGGCTACTCCTACGACTCCGCCTGGTCGATCATCGAGGCCGTCAAGAAGGTCGTCGACGACAACGACGGCAAGGTGCCCTCCGACGCCCGCGCGAAGGTCACCGCCGCCCTCCAGAACGTCTCCTTCGACGGCGTGACCGGCAAGGTCTCCTTCGACGAGTACGGCGACGCCACCAACAAGCAGCTCACGGTGTACTCCGTCAAGGACGGTGCCTGGAAGGCCGTGGAGTCCGGCACCTACAACGGCTCCTGACCCACGCCCGCACCAGCCGAGCCGCGCGGGGCGCTCAAGAGGCGCCCCGCGCGGACTCGCATCCGGCCACTTCCGGCCACATCCGTCGCTTATCCCACGCTCGGAGGACATGCGGTGAACGAACTGCCGCAGCAGCTCGTCAACGGCCTGCTACTTGGTTCCATGTACGGGCTGGTCGCCATCGGCTACACCATGGTCTATGGCATCGTCCAGCTCATCAACTTCGCCCACGGCGAGATATTCATGACCGGCGCCTTCGGCGCCCTCACTGTCTACGTGTACATCCTTCCCGACGGCACCTCCATGTGGATCGCCCTGCCGCTGATGCTGGTGGGCGCCATCGTGGTCGCCGTGACCGTCGCCGTCGGAGCGGAACGATTCGCCTACCGGCCGCTGCGCAGCGCGCCCCGGCTCGCCCCGCTGATCACCGCCATCGGCCTCTCCCTCGCCCTCCAGCAGGCCGTGTGGGCGTGGTACCCCGAGGCCAAGTCCGCGCGCACCTTCCCGAGCATCCCCGGCGGACCCTTCGAGATCGGCAACGTCACCATCCAGACCGGAGACGTCTTCCTCGTCGCCGCCGCCCCGCTCAGCATGGCCGTCCTCGCCTACTTCGTGATGCGCACCCGCACCGGACGCGGCATGCAGGCCACCGCCCAGGACCCGGACACCGCCAAGCTGATGGGCGTCAACACCGACCGCATCATCGTGATCGCGTTCGCCCTCGGCGCCGCCTTCGCCGCGGTCGGCTCCGTCGCCTACGGCTTCAAGTACGGCCAGATCGACTTCCGCATGGGCTTCATCCTCGGCCTCAAGGCGTTCACCGCGGCCGTCCTCGGCGGCATCGGCAACATCTACGGCGCCATGCTCGGCGGCCTCGTCCTCGGCGTCGCCGAAGCCCTGTCCACCGCCTACATCGCGGACATCCCCGGCATGGACAAGTTCGGCAGCCAGTCCTGGGCAGACGTCTGGGCGTTCGTACTCCTCATCCTCGTGCTCCTGCTGAGGCCACAGGGCCTGCTCGGCGAGCGCGTCGCGGACAGGGCGTGACACCGATGACCACACAGACCACCGCACCCGGCACCCCGGAGACCCCGGACTCCCACGCCCCCGCCGCCACCGGCCTGATCGGCCTGCCGGCCACCGTCGGCCGGGCCCTGGCCACCGGCGGCGGCGCCCTCGCCGTCGTCTCCGCCTTCCTCGCCTGGACCTGGACCGCCGACTTCCCCGGCGACCTCACCGTCTACGGCTACCCCGGCGGCCTCCAGGTCCTCGTCCTCATCGGCGGCCTGCTCACCACCCTGTTCGGCCTCGCCTCCTACGGCGTCAAGGGCCTCAAGGTCCTCACCCCCGGCAACGCCGACAGCGCCCTCAAGCTCGCCGCGCTCGGCACCTTCGCCACCGCCTGGTACACCGTCATCGCCATCAGCGCCAAGCTCGGCGGCGTCGTCAACCTCGAACCCGGCGGCTACCTCGTCGCACTGGCCACCCTCGTCGCCCTGCTCGGCGCCCTCGCGCTGCCCTTCCAGCGGCCCGAGCCCGACCCGGCCGACCCCGACGACACCGGCTGGGAAGCCTTCCGGCACCGCGCCCGGCAGAAGCGCGCCAACTTCAAGGCCGCCTTCGCCGCCGAACCCCCCGTCCCCGGCCGCACCCTGCCCGCCTGGGCGGAGATCCTCGTCATCACCGGCGTCATGGCCCTCGGCCTGCTCGTCTTCACCTACGGCATCGGCACCGAGTACGACGAACTCTTCATCGGCTTCCTCATCACCGCCGGCTTCGGCTTCGCCGCCCTCGCCAAGGCCGGACTCGTGGCCCGGATCTCGGCGATCACCACGCGGCACCGCACCGTCACCATGACCGGCGCCTTCGTCGCCGCCGCGGCCTTCCCCTTCACCCAGTCCGACGACCAGTACGCCACCATCGGCGTCTACATCCTCATCTTCGCCACCGTCGCCCTCGGCCTGAACATCGTCGTCGGCCTCGCCGGCCTGCTCGACCTCGGCTACGTGGCGTTCCTCGGCGTCGGCGCCTACACCGCCGCCCTCGTCTCCGGCTCGCCCTCCTCGCCGCTGCACGTGCACTGGCCCTTCTGGGCCTCCGCCCTGCTCGGCGCGGTCGTCGCCATGATCTTCGGCGTCCTCATCGGCGCCCCGACCCTGCGGCTGCGCGGCGACTACCTCGCCATCGTCACCCTCGGCTTCGGCGAGATCTTCCGCATCACCGTCCTCAACATGGACGGCACCTCCGGACCCGACGTCACCAACGGCTCCAACGGCATCTCCTCGATCCCGAACCTCAACATCCTCGGGTTCGACTTCGGCCAGGAACACCAGTTGCTCGGCACCACCATCGGGCGGTTCGCCAACTACTTCCTGCTGATGCTGCTCATCACCCTCGTCGTGGTCGTCGTCTTCCGGCGCAGCAGCGACTCCCGCATCGGCCGCGCCTGGATCGCCATCCGCGAGGACGAGACCGCCGCGCTCGCCATGGGCATCAACGGCTTCCGGGTCAAGCTCATCGCCTTCGCCCTCGGCGCCTGCCTCGCCGGACTCGCCGGCTCCGTCCAGGCCCACGTCACCTACACCGTGACGCCGGAGCAGTACCAGTTCGCCCACGTCGTCCCGCCCAACTCGGCCTTCCTGCTGGCCGCGGTCGTCCTCGGCGGCATGGGCACCATCTCCGGGCCCCTCGTCGGCGCCTCGCTGCTCTACCTGATCCCGGCCAAGCTGCAGTTCCTGGGCGACTACCAGCTCTTCGCCTTCGGCGTCGCGCTCGTCCTGCTGATGCGCTTCCGTCCCGAGGGCCTCATCCCCAACCGGCGCCGCCAACTCGAGTTCCACGAGGACACCGCCGCGCCCGCCGTCCTCAGCAAGGCAGGGGCCTGACCACCATGACCACCGACACCACCACCAAGGACACCGCACCCGGCACCACCCCCGGCGAGACGGTCCTCGACGCCCGCGGCGTCACCATGCGCTTCGGCGGCCTCACCGCCGTCCGCGACGTCGACCTCACCGTCAACAGCGGCGAGATCGTCGGCCTCATCGGCCCCAACGGCGCCGGCAAGACCACCTTCTTCAACTGCCTCACCGGTCTCTACGTCCCCACCGAGGGCGAGGTCCGCTACAAGGGCACCGTCCTGCCGCCCAAGTCCTTCAAGGTCACCGCGGCCGGCATCGCCCGCACCTTCCAGAACATCCGGCTCTTCGCCAACATGACCGTCCTGGAGAACGTGCTCGTCGGCCGGCACACCCGTACCAAGGAAGGACTCTGGTCCGCCCTGCTGCGCGGCCCCGGCTTCCACAAGGCCGAAGCCGCCTCCCGCGCCCGCGCCATGGAACTCCTCGCCTTCGTCGGCCTGGACGCCAAGGCCGAGCACCTCGCCCGCAACCTCCCCTACGGCGAACAGCGCAAGCTGGAGATCGCCCGCGCGCTGGCCAGCGAGCCCGGCCTGCTCCTGCTCGACGAGCCCACGGCGGGCATGAACCCGCAGGAGACCCGCGCCACCGAGGAACTGGTCTTCGCCATCCGCGACCAGGGCATCGCCGTCCTCGTCATCGAGCACGACATGCGCTTCATCTTCAACCTCTGCGACCGCGTCGCCGTCCTCGTGCAGGGCCAGAAGCTGATCGAGGGCGACAGCGCCACCGTCCAGGGCGACGAACGCGTCGTCGCCGCCTACCTCGGTGAACCCTTCGAGGACGCCCCCGGCGACGAGGAGGCCGCCGAGGTCGAGGCGGCCGAGGCACAGGCGGACGCCGTGCCCGGCAAGGAGAACCGCAAGGAGACCGACCGATGACCGCACTGCTCGAAGTCGAGGACCTGCGGGTCGCCTACGGCAAGATCGAGGCCGTCAAGGGCATCTCGTTCAAGGTCGAGGCCGGCCAGGTCGTCACCCTCATCGGCACCAACGGCGCGGGCAAGACCACCACGCTGCGCACCCTGTCCGGGCTGCTCAAGCCGGTCGGCGGGCAGATCCGCTTCAACGGCAGGTCGCTGAAGAAGGTCCCGGCCCACCAGGTGGTCTCCCTCGGACTCGCCCACTCCCCCGAGGGGCGGCACATCTTCCCGCGCATGACCATCGAGGACAACCTGCGCCTCGGGGCCTTCCTGCGCAACGACAAGCCGGGCATCGAGAAGGACATCCAGCGCGCCTACGACCTCTTCCCCATCCTCGGGGAGCGGCGCAAGCAGGCCGCTGGCACCCTCTCCGGCGGTGAGCAGCAGATGCTGGCCATGGGGCGGGCGCTGATGTCCCAGCCGCAGCTGCTCATGCTGGACGAGCCGTCCATGGGGCTCTCGCCGATCATGATGCAGAAGATCATGGCGACGATCGCCGAGCTGAAGGCGAGCGGCACCACGATCCTCCTGGTCGAGCAGAACGCCCAGGCGGCGCTCTCGCTCGCGGACCAGGGGCACGTCATGGAGGTCGGCAGCATCGTGCTCTCCGGCACCGGGCGGGACCTGCTCACCGACGAGTCGGTGCGCAAGGCGTACCTCGGCGAGGACTGAGCACCGTACGAAAAGGCCCGCGTCCCTCCGGCTCAGGGGGGCGCGGGCCTTCTGCTGTCCATCAGCCCTTCTTGGCCGACTTCTTCTCCTGGTCGTCGGAGATGACCGCCTCCGCGACCTGCTGCATCGACAGGCGGCGGTCCATCGAGGTCTTCTGAATCCAGCGGAACGCGGCGGGCTCGCTCAGGCCGTACTCGGTCTGGAGGATCGACTTCGCGCGGTCGACCAGCTTGCGGGTCTCCAGGCGCTGGCTGAGGTCGGCGACCTCCTGCTCCAGCTGCTTCAGCTCGGTGAAGCGGGAGACGGCCATCTCGATGGCCGGGACCACGTCGGTCTTGCTGAACGGCTTCACCAGGTACGCCATCGCGCCGGCGTCGCGGGCCCGCTCCACGAGGTCGCGCTGCGAGAAGGCGGTGAGCATCAGGACCGGGGCGATGGACTCCTCGGCGATCTTCTCGGCCGCGGAGATGCCGTCCAGCTTGGGCATCTTCACGTCCAGGATGACCAGGTCCGGCTTGTGCTCACGGGCCAGTTCCACGGCCTGCTCGCCGTCCCCGGCCTCACCGACCACCGTGTAGCCTTCCTCCTCCAGCATCTCCTTGAGGTCGAGCCGGATCAGCGCCTCGTCCTCGGCGATGACGACCCGGGTCGTCAGCGGGGGCACATGCGACTTGTCGTCGTCGGACACGTCTGCGGGCTGGGGCGACTCGGGGGTCGTCACTGGGGCTCTCCGTTCAGGGCAGGGGTGCTGCTGACAAGAGCCTACCTAGCTACGGTATGGTGGACGCGCGGAGGGTCAAGGGACGCCTTGGAATCTGCGAGCCCCGGTAGCCCAATTGGCAGCAGGCAATGGATTCAAAACCCATACAGTGTCGGTTCGAATCCGACTCGGGGCACTTTTCCTTCGATTCGAAGGATTGACTCAGCAAGCGGATGCTCACGTTCTCGTGAACATCCGCTTTTTTGCATACACGCACGTCGCAGCCCCCGCACAGTGTCCGCATGTACGACATGGGCACGCGCGAGCGGGTACTCGCGCTGGTGGCGCAAAATCGCAGCCTCAACTCCGTGAGCCGCGAGACCGGCATCTCCCGCGCGGCCATCCGCTCCTGGCAGAAACGACGCGCTCCCCTACGCCGCACCGACTGCCCCCGCTGCCAGGACGTACCGGGCCCACCCCCGAATCCCGCCGCCTACGCCTATCTCCTGGGCCTCTACCTGGGCGACGGCTGCGTCAGCCCTCTCAAACGCGGCGTCCACTCGCTCCGTATCGCCTGCGCCGACGCCTGGCCGGGGCTGATCGACGCCTGCGCCGAGGCCATGAGGGCCGTCATGCCGGGCAACAAGGTCTGTCAGGTGCGGCAGCAGGGCTGCCGACAGGTCACCTCGTGCAGCAAGCACTGGACCTGCCTCTTCCCGCAGCACGGCCCGGGGAAGAAACACGAGCGGCCAATCGCCCTGGAGCCCTGGCAGCGGGAGATCGTCGACGCGCACCCGTGGGAGTTCATCCGGGGCCTCATCCACTCCGACGGCTGCCGGGTCACCAACTGGACGACCCGGACCGTCGGCGGTGAGACAAGGCGCTATGAGTATCCGCGGTACTTCTTCACCAACGTCTCCGAGGACATCACCGGGCTGTTCACCGGTGCCCTGGACCGGGTTGGCGTCGAGTGGCGGCGGGCCAACCGGCACAACATCTCCGTCGCCCGCAAAGCCTCCGTCGCCCTCATGGACGCTCACGTGGGCCCCAAGCACTGACCCCCTACTTCGGGCTGTCGTCCTCCGCGATGTGGTGGACGCGGACCAGGTTGGTGGTGCCGGGGAGGCCGGGTGGGGAGCCGGCGGTGATGACGACCACGTCGCCCCTTTCGCAGCGGCCGTAGCGGAGGAGCAGCTCGTCGACCTGGTCGACCATCGCGTCGGTGGAGTCGACGTGGGGCCCGAGGAAGGTTTCCACGCCCCAGGTGAGGCTGAGCTGGGAGCGGGTGGAGGGTTCGGGGGTGAAGGCGAGGACGGGGATGGGTGAGCGGTAACGGGACAGGCGGCGGGCGGTGTCGCCGGACTGGGTGAAGGCGACGAGGAAGCGCGCCCCGAGGAAGTCCCCCATCTCGGCGGCCGCCCGGGCGACGGCGCCTCCCTGGGTGCGCGGCTTGTTCCGCTCGGTCAGCGGCGGCAGCCCCTTCGCCAGCATCTCCTCCTCCGCGGCCGCGACGATCTTCGCCATGGTGCACACGGCCTCGACGGCGTAGCGCCCCACGCTGGTCTCGGCGGACAGCATCACCGCGTCCGCCCCGTCGAGGACCGCGTTGGCCACGTCGGAGGCTTCCGCGCGGGTCGGCCGGGCGCTGTCGATCATCGAGTCGAGCATCTGGGTGGCGACGATGACCGGCTTGGCGTTGCGCTTGGCGAGCTTGACGGCGCGTTTCTGCACGATCGGCACCTGCTCCAGCGGCAGCTCCACCCCGAGGTCGCCCCGGGCGACCATGAGCCCGTCGAAGGCGGCGACGACGTCCTCTACGTTCTCCACGGCCTGCGGCTTCTCCACCTTGGCGATGACGGGCAGCCGGCGCCCCTCCTCCGCCATGATCCGGTGCACCTCGGCGGCGTCGCGCCCGCTGCGGACGAAGGAGAGGGCGACGACGTCGAAGCCGGTGCGCAGCGCCCAGCGCAGGTCGTCCTGGTCCTTCTTGGACAGGGCGGGGACGGAGACGGCGACACCGGGGAGGTTGATCCCCTTGTGGTCGGAGATCACGCCGCCCTCCACCACGCGGGTGCGCACGCGGGGGCCGTCCACCCCGGTGACCTCCAGGCAGACCCGGCCGTCGTCGACGAGCACGCGCTCGCCGGGCCGGACGTCCTCCGCGAGACCGGCGTAGGTGGTGCCGCACTGGTGGCGGTCGCCCTGGACGCCCTCTTCGACGGTGATGGTGAAGGTGTCGTCGTGTTCGAGGAGTACGGGTCCTTCGGTGAAGGTACCGAGCCGGATCTTCGGACCTTGAAGATCGGCGAGGATTCCGACACTGCGGCCGGTCTCGTCGGCGGCCTTGCGAACGTGCTGGTAACGGGCCTCGTGTTCGGCGTGGGTGCCGTGGCTGAGGTTGAACCGGGCGACGTCCATTCCGGCCTCGACCAGTGCCTTGATCTGGTCGTACGAGTCGGTGGCGGGCCCCAGGGTGCAGACGATCTTTGCTCGGCGCATGGGTCGAGCCTATGGCTTACCGGCGGGTAGAGAATTCGGGCTCCATGGCCACTCAACAACCTTTGGGGAAAGGATTATTGACAAGTGTTGAATTGTGCGATGAGCCGCTCCTATGAGCGATGTTTTCCGCGCGAGAGTTCTTTTACCCGAAGGCGCCGCTAAAGCCGGGGCGGCACCAGCGTGAAGCGCGCGGTGACCTGCGCGGAGACCCACAATTGCGCGGGCTGGAGATCGAACGGCTCGGCGGATTCCGCCGCGTCGGCCCGGCGGGCGGACCGCCCGAAGGCGGAGACGTTGCGCGGCCGGTCGGCACCGGTGTCGGCGAGTTCGGTCAGCGCGGCGAGGGAGGTCCCGAGCGCGTCGGCGTACTCGCGGGCCCGCTGGAGGGCGTCGGCGACGGCGCGGCGGCGGGCCTCGGCGTGGGCCGGGGAGTCGGGGCGCAGCGACCACCAGGGGCCGTCCAGCTCGGTCAGCTCCAACTCGGCAAGCCGTGCGGTGAGTTCGCCGAGGACGGCGAAGTCGGTGATCTCGGCGTCGATGCGGACGATCCCCTGGTGGCTGCGCACCCGCTCGCCCCGGCCGCGTTCGCTGAGTTCGGGGGTGACGCCGAGGGAGCCGGTGGTGAGCTCGGGCACCGCGTCGCCGTAGGACTTCAGGACGTCGAGCGCGGCGGTGTTGCGGCGGCCCAGGTCGTCGAGGGTGGCGCGGCGGTCGCGGCCGCGCGCGGTGACGGTGACGCCGATGCGGGCGATCTCGGCCTCGGTCTGGAACTCGGCCTCGCCCCGGACGGCGAGGAGCGGGGCGTCGGCGGTGCCGTACGCGGGGTTCGCCTCAGGGGTCATACGTCCCACTGTGTCATGTGTCCGGCGTACCGGCGGGGGGAGTTGACGGAAATCGGTCACCGGATCGCAACCTGGGGGGTCTGTTGCGACCTGTCATGGTCGGGCCACAATCTACGCGCGTTGTCGACCCCTTGCCGAGGAGACCGAGAGATGCCGTTCGACCGCCGGAAGTTCCTGAAGCAGTCCGCCGTCACCGGGGCGGGCGTGGCGATCGCGGGCGGGGCGGGAGCCCCGGCGGCCCGGGCGGCCGGAGCCGCCCCGGCGGCCCACGGGCACCACGAGAAGCGGTACGCGCTGACCGTGATGGGCACCACCGACCTGCACGGCCACGTCTTCAACTGGGACTACTTCAAGAACGCGGACTACAAGGACGCGGCGGGCAACGCCCAGGGCCTGGCCCGGATCTCGACGCTGGTGAACCAGGTCCGCGAGGAGAAGGGCCGCCGCAACACCCTGCTGCTGGACGCGGGCGACACCATTCAGGGCACTCCGCTGACGTACTACTACGCCAAGGTGGACCCGATCACCGCCGAGGGCGGCCCGGTGCACCCGATGGCGAAGGCGATGAACGCGATCGGGTACGACGCGGCGGCGCTGGGCAACCACGAGTTCAACTACGGCATCGAGACGCTGCGCCGCTTCGAGCACCAGCTCGACTTCCCGCTGCTGGGCGCCAACGCGGTGGACGCCAAGACGCTGAAGCCGGCGTTCGCGCCGTACTACATGAAGCGGTTCCACGTGCCGGGCGCGCCGCCGGTGAAGGTCGCGGTGCTGGGGCTGACGAACCCCGGCATCGCCATCTGGGACAAGGCGTTCGTGCAGGGCAAGCTGGCCTTCGAGGGGCTCGAGGAGCAGGCGGCGAAGTGGGTGCCGAGGCTGAGGTCGATGGGCGCGGACATCGTGGTGGTCTCGGCGCACTCGGGCACGTCGGGCACGTCGTCCTACGGTGACCAGGTGCCGTACGTGGAGAACGCGGCGGCGAACGTGGCGCGGCAGGTGCCGGGGATCGACGCGATCCTGGTCGGGCACGCGCACCTGGAGATCCCGGAGCTCCGGGTCGTCAACGAGAAGTCGGGGAAGACGGTCGTGCTGTCGGAGCCGCTGTGCTTCGCGGAGCGGCTGACCCTGTTCGACTTCGAGCTGGTCTTCACGCGGGGCCGGTGGCAGGTGGAGTCGGTGAAGGCATCGCTCAGGGACTCGCGGACGGTGGCGGACGACCCGAAGATCACCAAGCTGCTCTCCACGGAGCACGCGAAGGTGGTGGCGTACGTCAACCAGGTGGTGGGCCGGGCGACCGAGACGCTGACCACGGTGGAGGCGCGGTACAAGGACGCCCCGATCATCGATCTGATCACCAAGGTGCAGGAGGACGTGGTCAAGGCCGCGCTGGCGGGCACCGAGTACGCCTCGCTGCCGGTGCTGGCGCAGGCGTCACCGTTCTCCCGGACGAGCGAGATCCCGGCGGGCGACGTCACCATCCGGGACCTGTCGGGTCTGTACGTGTACGACAACACGCTGGTGGCCAAGCTGCTGACGGGCGCGCAGGTGCGGGCGTACCTGGAGTTCTCGGCGCAGTACTACGTGCAGACCGCGCCGGGCGCGCCGGTGGACGTGGACAAGCTGACGAACGCGGCCGACCGCCCCGACTACAACTACGACTATGTGTCGGGGCTGTCGTACGACATCGACATCGCGCAGCCCGCCGGGTCGCGGATCAAGAACCTCACCTTCGGCGGGGCTCCGCTGGACGACGCGGCCCAGTTCGTGTTCGCGGTGAACAACTACCGGGCCAACGGCGGCGGCGCGTTCCCGTACGTGGCGTCGGCGAAGGAGCTGTGGTCGGAGTCGACGGAGATCCGGACCCGGATCGCGGAGTGGGTGACCGCGAAGGGCGTGCTGGACCCGAAGGACTTCGCGTCGGTGGACTGGAAGCTGACGCGGGCGGGCACGCCGGTGTTCTAGTACGTCGATCGGGGTGGAGCCCCGGTGGCGGTGCGGGCCCGGTCGGCCGTGCCGTCGCCGGGGCTTCGGCGTTGCGGGTGCAGGCCGAAGGTGGTGAAGGCGGTCCGGGCGGGGAGCGGGTACTGCTCCTTTCCGGTCAGGGAGTTGAGGATGGTGGCGCTGCGCCAGGCGGCGAGTCCGAGGTCGGGGGCGCCGACGCCGTGGGTGTGGAGTTCGGCGTTCTGGACGTGGACGCGGCCGCTGACGGCGGGGTCGAGGACGAGCCGGAACTCGTCGTCGATCAGGGGGCGTCCGGCGCTGTCGCGGCGCAGGTGGGGGTCGAGCCCGGCCAGGAGGCCGTCGAGCGGGCGCATGCGGTAGCCGGTGGCGAGCACGACGGCGTCGGTGGCGAGGCGGGTGCGGCTGCCCTGGTCGAGGTGTTCCAGGTGGAGTTCGACCTGTCCGCTGCCGAGGCGTCCGGCGGTGCGGACCTGGACACCGGGGGTGAGGACGGCGTCGGGCCAGCCGCCGTCGAGGGTGCGCCGGTACAGCTCGTCGTGGATGGCGGCGAGGGTGCCGGCGTCGACGGCCTTGTGGAGCTGCCACTGGGCGGCGACGAGCCGGTCGCGGACGGGCTCGGCGAGGGCGTGGAAGTAGCGGGTGTGGTCGGGGGTGAAGTGTTCCAGGCCGAGCTTGGAGTACTCCATGGGCGCGAAGGCGGCGGTGCGGCCGATCCAGTGCAGGTGTTCGCGTCCGGCCGGGCGGTGACGGAGCAGGTCGAGGAAGACCTCGGCGCCGGACTGCCCGGAGCCGACGACGGTGACGTGTCCGGCGGCGAGCAGCGCCTCGCGGTGGGCGAGGTAGTCGGCGGCGTGCAGGACGGGGACGCCGGGGGCGGCGGCGAGGGGGCGCAGCGGTTCGGGGACGTGGGGCGCGCTGCCGATGCCGACGACGATGTTGCGGGTGCGGGTGCGGCCGAGGGCCTCGGCGTGGCCGTCGGCGTCGAGCCGGGTGAAGTCGACCTCGAACACGTCGCGTTCGGGGTTCCAGCGGACGGTGTCGGCCTGGTGGCGGAAGCGGAGTCCGGGGAGCTGTCCGGCGACCCAGCGGCAGTAGGCGTCGTACTCGGCGCGCTGGATGTGGAAGTGCTCGGCGAAGTAGAAGGGGAAGAGCCGGTCGCGGGTGCGGAGCCAGTTGAGGAAGCTCCACGGGCTGGTGGGGTCGGCGAGGGTCACCAGGTCGGCCAGGAAGGGGACTTGGAGGGTGGCGCCGTCGATGAGGAGGCCGGGGTGCCAGTCGAAGCCGGGGCGCTGTTCGTAGAAGACGGCGTCGAGTTCGGCGAGGGGTGCCGCGAGGGCGGCCAGGGAGAGGTTGCAGGGGCCGATGCCGATGCCGACGAGGTCGCGGGGGGACTCGGGCTCCTGGCCTTCAGGGTGGGGCGGGTGGCTCATGCGGGGGTGTGTCCTTCGGCGAGTTTCAGCAGGTGGGCCAGGTCGTCGGGCCCGGTGTGGGGGTTGAGGAGGGTGGCCTTGAGCCAGAGGCGGCCGTCGGCGTGGGCCCGGCCGAGGACGGCGCGGCCCTCGTGCAGCAGGGTGCGGCGGACGGCGGCGACGGCGTCGTCGCTCGCGTGGGCGGGCCGGAACAGCACGGTGGCGAGGGTGGGCCGGTCGTACAGTTCGAGACGGGGGTGTGCCTCGACGCGGTCGGCGAGGTCCCGGGCGAGGGTGAGGACCCGGTCGATGAGGTCGGCGAGGCCGGTGCGGCCGAGGGTGCGCAGGGTGACCGCGGCCTTGAGCACGTCGGGTCGGCGGGTGGTGCGGGTGGAGCGGCCGAGGAGGTCGGGGAGGCCGGCCTCGGTGTCGTCGCCGGCGTTCAGGTAGTCGGCGCGCTGGTGGAGGGCGTCGAGTTCGGTGGCGTCGGCGACCGCGAGGAAGCCGGTGGCGACGGGCTGCCAGCCGAGTTTGTGCAGGTCGAGGGCGACGGTCTGGGCGGCGTCGAGTCCGGTGAGCAGGGCGCGGTGGCGGTCGCTGAGGGCGAGGCAGCCGCCGTAGGCCCCGTCGATGTGCAGCCGGACGCGGTGGGCGGCGCAGCGGGCGGCGATCTCGGGGAGCGGGTCGATGAGCCCGGCGTCGGTGGTGCCCGCGGTGGCGGCGACGAGGAGGGGGCCGGTCAGCTCGGTGAGGGCGGCGTCCAGCGCGACGGGGTCCAGGGTGCCGGCCGGGGCGGGGAGGACGACCGGGTCGGGCAGGCCGAGCAGCCAGGCGGCGCGGGGCAGGGAGTGGTGGGCGGCGGCCGAGCAGACCAGCCGGACGTGGGCGCCGTGGGCCTCGCGGGCGAGCAGCAGGGCGAGCTGGTTGGCCTCGGTGCCGCCGGTGGTGACCACGGCGTCGGCGAGGCCGAGCCGGGCGGCGAGGGCGCCGGTGACGCGGGCTTCGAGGGCGGAGGCGGCGGGTGCCTGGTCCCAGGAGTCCAGCGAGGGGTTGAGCGCGCTGACGGCCAGGTCGGCGGCGGTGGCGACGGCGAGCGGCGGGCAGTGCAG
>NZ_WWKH01000731.1:0-7575 GCF_009865595.1 Streptomyces sp. SID1328
CGGCAGGGACGACGCGCACCGTCCCGGTCCCGGCCTCCCCGATCCCGACTCCGACCCGGTCGCGCAAACCGGCGCCCCCGGCACCGAAGCCCTCCGCGACCCCTTCCCCGACGCCCGCCACGAGCACCCCCACGACCTGCCGCGTCGCCTACCACCTCGACGACGAATGGAGCGACGGCTTCCAGGCCAGCCTCCACATCACCACCGACACCCCCCTCTCCGGCTGGCAGCTCACCTGGACCTTCCCCGACGGCCAGCACATCGGCCAGACCTGGGACGCGACGCCGCACCAGACCGGCGCCCAGGTCACGGCCGAGGCCAAGACCTACAACCGGTCGGTGGCCGCCCACGGGACGATCGCGTTCGGCTTCGTGGGGACACACAACGGGGGGAACGGGGCCCCCAGGGGGTTCAGGCTCAACGGGGAGCCCTGCGCGAACGGTTGACCGCTGCCGTTCGCCGGCCGAGGGAGAGGATGGCCGTCATGACGGACCGCCATGGCGAACTGCACGAACTGCTCCACCGCGCCGGCCTGGAGAGGGCCGGGCGCGGACAGGTCTCCGACGCGTGGCCCGCGCGGGCTGCCTGGCGTCCCGTGATCGCGGCGAGCACGGAGCCCACGCTCGCGGTGCGGGACGACCGTCCCGATCTGGTCGCCGAGCTGAACCGGCAGTGGCACCGGCTCGCCGTCGAGCACGGTGTGATCGACGGGGACGGGGAGTTTCTGATCAACGTCGCCAATCACGGCTGTACTTGCTGGACCAAGGTGCGGCTGGCGGAACAGTGGGATCTGGCCGGTCTCCTCGGCCCCGGGTCGGGTCAGCCGGAGTTCGTGACGATGTCCCCGGACGGGGAGAGTCTCCTGGGCGTCACCTGCGAGGAGTACGAGGTCTGGTTCGTCGCCGTAGCCCCGTTCACCGACTGGCTGGAGTCGTCGGCGCGGGAGCGGGCGGTGGAGCGGGAGGCCGGGTGGGACGTCGTCCTGCGGTGGAAGACCGCCTCGGGCCGGCTGCGCGGCGCATGGCGCGAGGGGCTGGCCGGAAATCCCGCCGCCTCTCCGGCCGTACTGCGCCGTCTCCTCGACGTCGGTCCCGAGGAGCGGCTCTCGTCCCGGCTCAAATACCGGGAACTGCCCGAGGACATGGTCGCGGCCTGGGTCGCGCATCCCGAGTGGCGGGTGCGCAAGGAATTGGCGGAGCGGCCGCTCAACGCCGAACAGAGCGCCGCGCTCTTCCGCGATCCCGATCCGCAACACCGGTGGTTGTTCCTCACCAGCGTGGTGGATCAGCACCCGCCGCTCACCGCCGCGACCTTCGCCCAGCTCGCCACCGACCCTGACCCGCGCGTGCGCGCCGAACTGGTCCGTCACCGCGACCTGCCGGTGCACCGCCTCGTCGCGCTCGCCGCCGACCCGGACACCAAGGTACGCAAGGAGGCCGTCTCGCGCGCCTGGACTCACCTGACTCCTCCGGCGCGGACGGCCCTGCTCGCGGACCCGGACGCCGGTGTGCGCGCCGAAGCCATGCTGCTGCACCACGGCTCCACTCCGCTTCCGGCGGCCGACTTCGCCGCACTTCCCGGTGACGCCGTGCGGGAACGCGCCGCGCGCACCTGCGTTCTCACCCGTGAGCTGGCCGAGGAACTGGTCCACGGCGCCGAGACCACCCTGCGCAGTGCCGCCGCCCAGAACCCCCACCTGGACGCCGACTTGGTGACCCTGCTCGGCCAGGACCCGGACCCCGGCGTCCGCTGGTCGGTGTCCGTCCGCCCTGACCTCACGGAGGCGGAACGCGCCCGCGTAGCGGTCGAGTTCGACCCCGACGCCCACTGCCACCCACTCCCGTGGGTCCTGGACCTGGAGCACGACGAGGAGGCCATGCGCCGCTGCGCCACCTCCGCGCACGTCATGCTCCGCCGCAGCGCCGCGTGCGCGAGGAACCTGCCGCCCGACGTGGCCGAGCTGTTGGCCCACGACGAGGACTGGGTCGTCCGGCTCTTCCTCGCCGAACACTGCGCCCAGGCCCCGGCCGCCCTGCTGCTGGAGATGGTGCGGAGCTGGAACGGCTACTCGGTCGCCCGGATGGTCGACCACCCGAACTTCCCCCGGCGGGGCACCCTCCGCTTCGCGGACGACCCCGACCCCCGCACCCGCAAGCTCGCCCTCCTCGATCCGGAGGCGCCCACCGAACTGGTGGAACGCTTCAGCCGGGACGCGGACTGGGGCATCCGCCACTCCGCGCTGGGAGACGAGCGGCTGTCCGTCGCCTCCGTGATCCGCCTGCTCGACGATCCGCACTGGTTCGTACGCGAGACCGCGGCTGCCGACCCCCGCCTCCCGACCCGCGTCGTGGCCACCCTCCTGAACGACTCCACCACCGCGAAGTCCGCCGCGGCCAACCCCACCATCCCGGAAACCGTCATGCACCACCTGCTGGACCGGTAACCGCAACGCACTGTCAGTGCCCGCCACTAGGTTCGGGGACGTGGCCAACTCCTGCACCGTGCTGTGGACCGAAGACGTGTGCCGTAGGAGGAGGTCATGACGGCCGAAGACGCTCCGCAACCCGCGCCGTGGCCCGACGCCGTCCACCGCCTCGCTCGAGCACCTCAAGGGACCATCGACCGATGACGACCACCCAACTACAACTCTTCGCCGACTACTTCCAGTTGCACGTGATGGACGAGGAAGCGGAGGACGACCTCGGCGAGGCGTGGACCAAGGAGGCGGTGTCCGATGCCCTCGCCGTATCCGAGCGGACACTCGGCATCGGTACCGAGTCCAATGGGGACGTCGCGGTCCTGGTCGAAGTGCTCGGCCATCCCCCGGGTGACGCCACCGACGCTTTCGAGCACGTGGTGGAAGCGAGCCTCCGGGTGCCCTCCGGCCGCATCGCGGTCCTGGGCTGCACCGACTACCTACCGGACGCCGCCCGCTTCGACGTCCCCGCAGGCTTCGTCCGGGTCCGCGCCTCCAGGGCGAACCCGGGGGACCTTTCCGAGGCGATCGAGCAGGTACACCTCCAGATCTGGCCGGCCCCCCACAGCGCCCCCGCCGTGCTCAAGCGGTGGTCGGGGACTGACCGCCGGGGCAGTGCCTCGGCGACTGCCACCCTCCGCGGCGAAATTCGATAGCGGCTCGGCGGAGGTGCCTCTAGAGTGAGAACCGCTTCGCGCGGCGGCTGTTCGCCGGCGATTCAGGCCGAGTGAGGAATGGGAGGTGTGACCGATGGCTGTCTCTGTGATGGGCCTTGCCCGCGACCAGAAGTTCATCCACTCCACCTCCGTGGCCACCGGCTGATCCGATCGCGCCGTAGGCGCTCGCCGGGGTCACCCTTGTGAAGGGTCTCCCCTTGCAACTCTCCTCCTCGCACGCTCTTTTCCCCCTCGGCTGGGACTCCCACCGGGAAGCCGAGTTCGCCCCCCATGCCCGTCAGGGTCTGCTTCCCGGGCGGGTCGTCCGGGTCGACCGTGGGCAGTGTGATGTCCTCACCGCGGACGGGGTCGTCCGTGCCGACACCGCGTTCGTGACGCCCAACGACCCGATGCGCGTGCTGTGCACGGGGGACTGGGCCGCCGTCGACCCCGAGGGCGGCAGTCCCCGGTACGTCCGGGCCTACCTCCCCCGCCGGACGGCGTTCGTGCGGTCCACCTCGTCCAAGCGGTCCGACGGGCAGATTCTGGCGGCCAACGTGGATCACGCCGTGGTCGCCGTGTCGCTCGCCGTGGAGCTGGACCTCGGGCGGGTGGAGCGGTTCCTCGCGCTGGCGTGGGAGTCCGGGGCGCAGCCGGTGGTCGTCCTGGCCAAGGCCGACCTCGTGCCG
Organism: Streptomyces sp. SID1328; assembly: GCF_009865595.1. Taxonomy (NCBI): domain Bacteria; kingdom Bacillati; phylum Actinomycetota; class Actinomycetes; order Kitasatosporales; family Streptomycetaceae; genus Streptomyces; species Streptomyces sp. SID1328. The sequence continues at coordinate 3,822 of NZ_WWKH01000731.1, forward strand.
GACCCCGCGACGCTCGCGCATCTCGTACAGGACGTCGAGACCGCCGCGCCCGGTGTCCCCGTACTCACCGTCAGCGCGCTGCACGGAGACGGGCTGGACGTGCTCCGGGCGCTGATCGGCACCGGTACCGCCGTGCTGCTCGGGCAGTCCGGCGCGGGCAAGTCCACGCTGGCCAACGCGCTCGTCGGCGCGGACGTGATGGACGTCCAGGCCGCGCGGGACGTGGACGGCAAGGGCCGGCACACCACGACCACCCGCAACCTGCTCCCCCTGCCCGGCGGGGGCGTGCTCATCGACACCCCCGGACTGCGGGGGGTGGGCCTGTACGACGCGGAGAGCGGGGTCGGCCAGGTGTTCTCCGAGATCGAGGAGCTGGCGGCGCGCTGCCGGTTCCACGACTGCTCCCACGCCTCCGAGCCCGGCTGCGCGGTCGCCGCCGCCGTGGACTCCGGCGAGCTGCCCGTCCGGCGGCTGGAGAGCTACCGCAAGCTGGTCCGCGAGAACCAGTGGATCGTCGCCAAGACCGACGCCCGCCTGCGCGCCGAGATCCGCAGGGACTGGAAGCGCAAGGGTGCCGAGGGCCGCGCGGCGATGCGGGCCAAGCGGGGTCCCTGGACCTGACCCCTAGGGGGGCCGGGCTGCATGTCCGTTTTCCGCTGGCCCGGCCCCCCTCCCACGTCCGACACTGGACGCATGACGGACGATGACAGCAGGTACGAGGCGGTGCGCAGCCGCGACGGGCGGTTCGACGGCGTCTTCTTCTTCGCCGTCCGGACCACCGGCATCTACTGCCGCCCGAGCTGCCCGGCGGTGACCCCCAAGCGGTGCAACGTCCGGTTCTTCCGCACGGCCGCCGCCGCCCAGGGCGCGGGCTTCCGGGCCTGCCGCCGCTGCCGCCCGGACGCCGTACCGGGGTCGGCCGAGTGGAACGTCCGCGCGGACGTCGTCGGCCGGGCCATGCGGCTGATCGCGGACGGCGTCGTCGACCGCGAGGGCGTCACCGGTCTCGCCGCCCGCCTCGGCTACAGCGCCCGGCAGGTGCAGCGCCAGCTCACCGGCGAGGTCGGCGCGGGGCCCGTCGCCCTCGCCCGCGCCCAGCGCGCCCACACGGCGCGCACCCTGCTGCGCACCACCGAACTCCCGGTCACCGAGATCGCGTTCGCGTCCGGCTTCCGCAGCATCCGCCAGTTCAACGACACCATCCGCGAGGTCTACGCCCACACCCCCACCGAGGTACGCGACGCCGCCCCCCGCTCCCGCCGGAGCGCCGCCGGCACCGGCATCCCGCTGCGCCTCGCCCACCGGGGCCCCTACCAGGCCGGCGCCGTCTTCGACCTGCTCGCCCGCGAGGCCGTACCCGGCGTCGAGGAGGTGACCGGCACCCCTGGCGGCCGCGTCCACCGGCGTACCCTGCGGCTGCCGTACGGCACCGGCATCGCCGTCGTCCACGAGCGCGCCCACACCCCCGAGCCGCGCGGCGGCACCCGGCCCGGTGGCTGGCTCGACGCCCGGCTGCTGCTCACCGACCCCCGTGACCTCACCACCGCCGTGCACCGGCTGCGCCGGCTGTACGACCTGGACGCCGATCCCTACGCCGTCGACGCCCGCCTCGGCGCCGACTCCCGGCTCGCCCCGCTGGTCGCCGCCCGGCCCGGCCTGCGCTCACCCGGCGCCGTCGACCCGCTGGAGATCGCCGCCCGCGTCCTTACCGGGTCGCCCGATGAGGTCGCACGGCTCGTACTCCGGTACGGCAAGGCGCTGGATGCGCCCAGCGGCACCCTCACCCACCTCTTCCCCGAGCCCGCCGTCCTCGCCGAGGCGGAGGCCGGCACGCCGCTGGGCACGCTCGCCGCCGCCCTCGCCGACGGCCGTCTGCGTCTCGACCCCGGCGCCGACCGGGACGAGGCCCGGCGCACCCTGGATGTCCTGCCCGGCATCACCCCGGCCGCCGTCGCCGCCCTGCGGGCGCGCGTCCTCGGCGACCCGGACGTCACCCCACCCGGTACGGACCTGCCCGAAGCCTGGCGGCCCTGGCGGTCCTACGCCGTACAACACCTACGGGTCGCCGAGGAGCTGACCGACTGATGGCGATCATGGACAACCCCTACTGGACCGAACTGGCCTCCCCGGTCGGCCCCCTGCTGCTCACCGCCGACGCCGACGGCGCGCTGACCTCGGTCTCCGTGCCCGGCCAGAAGGGCGGCCGGACCGTCCAGGAGGGCTGGCGCCACGACCCCGGACCCTTCCGGGAAGCCACCGAGCAGCTCACCGCCTACTTCGCCGGAGACCTCAAGGAGTTCGACCTGCCGGTCCGGGTGCGGGGCACCGAGTTCCGCGAGCGGGTGTGGGCCGCCCTGGACGCCGTCCCCTATGGGTCCACCACCACGTACGGCGCGATCGCGGCCCGGGTCGGCGCCCCGCGCGCCGCGATCCGCGCGGTGGGCGGCGCGCTCGGCGCCAACCCCCTGCTGGTCGTCCGCGCCTGCCACCGGGTCATCGGGGCCGACGGCACGATGACCGGCTATGCGGGCGGGCTCGAGCGGAAGATGTGGCTGCTGCGTCTGGAGGGGGTGCTGGGCGACGCGTAAGCCCGTAGGGGACGCCCGCGCTGGGCCGTGCGAGTGGGCCCCCGGCGCCGGCGCCCCCTGTGGGCCCGCCGCGTGTGACACCGTCGCCTCCGGCGGCCCGGACACGCGGACGGGCCCGGTGCGAAAGGGCGGACATTGGGCTACGTCGTACGGTTCCTCGCGGCCTTGCTGCTGCTCGTCCTCACCCCGGCCCCGGCCCGGGCCGCCGGGGGACAGTCGTGGACCGGCACCTGGGAAGCCGCCCCCTCCGGCACCGCCCCCGCCCTGCCCGGCGCCGCGATCCGCAACATCGTCCACCTCAGCGTCGGCGGCCCCGAGCTGCGCGTACGGGTCACCAACCGGCTCGGCACCACCCCGCTGCACCTCGGCGCGGTCACCGTCGCCCTCCGGCAGGGCCAGGGCCCGGACGCCGTACCCGGCACCCTGCGCACCGCCACCTTCCAACGCGCGACCACCGCGACGGTCCCGCCCGGCCGGGACCTCCTCACCGACCCGGTCCGGCTCACCGTCCCGGCCGCCGCCGATCTCCTGGTCACCGTCTTCACCCCGGACGACTCCGGCCCCGCCACCCAGCACGGCACCGCCCTGCAGACGAGCTGGGTCGCGCTGGTCGGCTCCGGGCACGCGGCCGACGAGGACGGCTCCGCCTACCGCACCCCCATCAGCAACTGGTACTACCTCGCCGGTGTCGACGTACGCGGCACCGCCGGCGGCAGCGTCGTCGCCTTCGGCGACTCGCTCACCGACGGCCACGGCTCCACACACGACGCCAACCACCGCTGGCCCGACCTGCTCGCCGCGCGTCACCCCCGCCTCGGCGTCCTCAACGCGGGCATCGGCGGCAACCGCCTGCTGCGCGACGGCACCGGCCCCGGCGCCCTCGCCCGGCTCGACGCGGACGCGCTCGACCGTGCCGGGGTCCGCTTCCTGGTCGTCTTCGAGGGCGTCAACGACATCAACGGCAAGCCCACCGCCGACGACGTCAGCGCCTACGCCGACGCCTACCGCACCCTCGTCGCCCGCGCCCACGCCCGGCACCTGCGGGTCGTGGGCGTCACTCTCACCCCGTACGCCGGTTACCCGGCACACACGCCGGCCCGCGAGAAGGTACGGCTGGGGGTCAACGAGTTCATCCGCACCGGCGGGGCCTTCGACGCCGTCTGCGA
>NZ_WWKH01000732.1:0-12611 GCF_009865595.1 Streptomyces sp. SID1328
AGCGGGCGGGCGGCCGGGGCCGGGCAGCGCGCGGGCGCCGAGTCGGGACACCTCGCCGTCCAGCGCCGGGAACAACTCGGTGTCCATCACCCGTACTTCGGGCCCGAACAGGGTCGACAGCGCGGGCCGGGCCTGCCCGGTGCTCAGCGAGACGACCTCGCGCAGCACACCGGTGAGCTGGTCGGCCATCTCCTGCGCGGAGGCGAACCGGCGGGCCGGGTCGGGGTCGGTGGCGCGGACCAGGAAGCGGTAGAAGGACTCGTAGCGGCGGAACACCTCGATGGTGTCCGGGTCGGGCAGCGAGTCGGCGTAGACCGTGGTGTAGCCCTGGAAGTCGAAGGTGAGGACGGCCAGGGTGCGGCCCACCGTGTACAGGTCGCTGGCCGCCGAGGGGCCGATGTCGGCGACCTCGGGGGCCTGGTAGCCGACCGTGCCGTAGATCGCGGACTCCTCGTCGTCCATGCGGCGCACGGCGCCCATGTCGATGAGCTTGAGCTGGTCCTCGGTCTGGATGGCGTTGTCGACCTTGAAGTCGCAGTACAGCAGGTTGCGGCTGTGCAGATGGCCGAGCGCCTCCAGCGCCTCGATGCCGTACGCGCACGCCTGCTCCACCGGCAGCGGGTCCCGCCTGCCGTCCGGGGTGCGGCGGGCGTTGGCGATCTCCTTCAGCGACTTGCCGCCGACGTACTCCATGACGATGTAGCCGTCCAGCGAGCCGGTGCGCTGGTCGAGGTGCTCGACGAAGTTGTAGATCCGGACGATGCCCGCGTGCTCGATCTCCGCGAGGAACCGGCGTTCGGAGATCGCCGCCGCCATCGCGTCCTGGTCCCCGGTGTCCAGCAGGCCCTTGAGCACCACCCACCGGTCGGACACCGCACGGTCCACCGCCAGGTAGATCCAGCCGAGCCCGCCGTGCGCCAGGCAGCCCGCCACCTCGTACTGCCCGTGCACGATGTCCCCGGCGCGCAGCTTGGGCACGAAGGAGTAGGGGTGCCCGCACTTGGTGCAGAACCCCTCGGTGCGCCCCGGCCGTTCCCCGCGCGCCCGGCCCACCGGCGCCCCGCAGTCCGAGCGGGAGCAGTACCGCTTGCGCTCGGGCACCTCCGGGTCGGCCAGCACCATCGCACGCGGGTCGGGCCTCGGCACCTGCGGCACCACGACCAGCCCGGCGCCCAGCCGGCCGCGCCCCGACGGCCCGGAGGCCGAGCCCGAGCCGCGCACCGACACCGAGCGGCCGCCGGACTTCCCCGACAGCGAGCGGGAGAGCCGTCCCGACACCGAGCGCCGGGAACGGGCGGACTGCGAGGAGCTGCGCGTGGCACCGCCGTTGATCCCGGTCGGCGCCGAACCGGCCGAACCCACCGGCCCGGAGGCCGGTTTCGCGCCCGGCGAGACCACGGGGGCCAGCCCGCAGGTGTCGCAGTACAGCTCGCCGCCGCCCATGTCCTCGTAGGCGCCCGCGCAGTCCGGGCGCTGGCAGGTGCGCCGTTCCTCGCTCACTCCTGGTCCCCCTTGCCGTCCTCGGGCGCGTACTGCTCCGGGACCCTCGGTGGGGCCAGCAGCTCGGCCGCCGCCTGCTGATAGCGCAGCACCGCCTGTTCGGCGACGCGCAGATCGCAGGGCGCGCTCCACAGCATCCGGCGGGCCGCGTCGTACCGCTCGATCAGCAGCCGGTCCTCGGCCAGGCCGTGCCGGGTGACCTTCGCCCGGTAGGCGTCGAGCCGGCCGCGCAGCTCGGCGCGGACCGCGAGCGGCGCGGTGACCGCCGTCAACGACTCGCGGGCGCGCAGCAGTTCGTCCTCCGCCCGCTGCTCGAGCGACTCCAGCAGCGGGGAGAGTCGGTGCCAGCGGGCCTGGCGGCGGTACTCGGCCGCCGTCGCCAACTGCTCCTGGAGCACGGTCGGCGGGCCGCTCACCACCGGCACCTCGGTCGCGGCGATCTTCGCCAGCACCTCACCGCGCGCGGTACGCGCCTCGGCCAGGGTGCGGTCGGCGCGGGAGAGCACGTCCCGCAGCCGGATCAGCCGCTCCTCGGCGTCCTGACGGACGGTGAGCACCGCCTCGATCTCCCGGCGCACGTCCTCCAGGGCCCGTGCCTCCCGGTCGTACACCGTGGTGTCCGGGCGCCCCCCGCCGGGCGCCGAACCGCCCCCGGCCGGCACCCAGTGCGCCAGCGGGTCGCGGACGACGTCCTCGCGCAGCTCGGTCAGGGTGCGGGTGATGCCCTCCAGGTCGTCCCCCGAGGGGTGTTCGCCGGGGCGGACGCCGACGGAGTGCGCCAGCCTGCGGGTGCGCTGCAGTTCGGCGGCGAGCAGGTCGATGCGGGCGGGCAGCGCCGACCACACGGCGTCGGCGGCCACCACCATGTCCAGCGAGGACGCGTACAGCTCATTCATCCGGTCCACCAGCGCGGCCAGCGTGAAGCTCTCGCTGAGCACGGCCGGCCCCGAGACGCCGCCCGCCACCGTGACCGACTCCCCGCGCAGCAGGCCGGTCAGCTCCACCAGGTCCTCCCGGCTGGACCAGCGGCGCCGGGAGCGGATCTCGCGGGCCCGGCGCAGCGCGTCGGTGTACGCGTCGAAGCAGGTCCACAGCAGGGTGATCGACGCCTCCGTGGCGGCCCACCGCTCCTTGGTCACACCGGTCAGCTCGGCGCCCTCCAGCAGGCGGCGGCCGGCGTGGTCCTGGAGCGCGAACAGCGAGGTCTCGATGGCCTCGTGCTCCTGGCCGAGCCGCGCCAGCGCACGGTCCACCTCGTCCCGGTCCATCACCGGCCCGGCGGGGTCCGTGACGCCCATCGATCACCTCTCGCTGCTGTGTGGTCCATCCGGCCCGTGCGTGCTTGCTTCAGCTCTCGCGCAGGTACTTAGGGGCGGGCGGTCTGGAGGACCGCGCGTCCTCACCCAGTGTGGCCGACAGCCACTTGTCGTACGACGCCTGCCAGCCGTCGGCCCGGTAGTCCACCAGCACGCGGTTGACGCGGCGTACGAGGTCGGTGGCGTCCTTCTTCATCGCCACGCCGTAGTACTCGGTGGTGAACGGCTTGCCCAGCACCTTCACCGTGGGGTCCTGCGCGGCCTGGCTGGCGGCCAGCGCCCCGTCGGTGACCACCGCGTCCGCCTCGCCGAGCTGGAGCCTGACCAGGCAGTCCAGCTGGTTGGGCACGGTCGCGGAGAAGTCCGTGGTGGCGGGCAGCGCCTTGCGCTCCCGGTCCGCCTTCAGCTTGCCGTAGGCGGTCGAACCGGCCGCCGTGCAGACCTTCTTGCCGGCCAGCGTCCCGTCGTAGCCCGTGATGCCGGAGGCGTCGGGGACGAGGAGCTGCTGGCCCGTCTTGAAGTAGGGCGCGGAGAACGCCACGTCGCGCAGCCGGTCGCAGGTGATGGTCATCGTGCGGACCACCATGTCGACCGTGCCGTCCTGGATCGCGGGGATGCGCTGGCTGGTCGGGATCGCCTTGAACTGGACGTCGTCCGGGCTGCCGAGGATGTCCTTGGCGATGCGGCGCACCAGGTCGATGTCGAAGCCCTCCAGCTCCGCGCCCTCGGTGCCCGGGTTGCGGTAGCCCCAGCGGTAGCTGTTCTGGTCGATGCCCACGATCAGCTTGCGCCTGTCGCCCTTGCGAGCCTTGATGGCGTCGATGGTCGGGCCGTCCGCGCCGGACGGGGGAGGGGTGCGGTTCTGCGCCGACGGCTCCTCGCAGTCGTCCGCGCGGGCCGGGCTTCCGGTCACCAGGCTCCGGCCCGCCGGTGCCGCGCCGGCCGCCGGGTGCGCCTGGGTACGGGGGAGCAGCATCACGAACGCCAGTGCCAGCGCGCACAGCACCGCCATCGCGCCGACCCCGCCCCAGCCGCGCAGCCGGGTGCGCATCCGCGCCGCCTCCATCGCCTGGCCCCCTGTCACCGGTACTCCGAAAGCCTGCGCCCGATGCCGAACACCGCGCCCGCCGCGCCCAGGACGCCGAGCACGGCCGCTCCCTCGGGCAGCCCGGCCATGGCGTCCCGGCCGTCGGCGGCGGCCCGGTCGAACTCCGTCTGCTCGTGGCCGAGGGCGCGGGTCAGGCTCCCGTCCACGCCGTCGAAGGCCGCGCCGGTGGTGTCGTCGGCGCCGATCACCAGGTCCAGCGCGTGCTGGTAGTTGCCCCGCTCGTCCTCGGTCCGGGCGGTGCCGTGCCGTTTCTTCCACTCGGCCGTGTCATCCAGGGCCGAGTCGACCGGGGCACCGCCCCTGGCGTCGTCGGCGAGCCGCCGGGCCTCGGTGAGGCGGGCGTCCAGCGTGGCGAGGTCGCGGTCGAAGGCGTAGTAGTACGCGTCCTTCTTGGTGCCGTTCACCTCCACGGTCTCCGCTCCGCGCGCCACCAGGCTCAGGTTCTCGTTGCCGCGCGCCTTCAGGGCGGCGATCTGGGCGTTGTGCAGCACGTTCAGCGAGCGGATGCCGTGGTCGTAGGAGCCGAACAGCCCGGAGCGGGCCACGGTGTGGCCGACGACCAGCCACAGCAGCACCACCACGGTCGCGGCCGAGGCGGCGACCAGGCCGTGGTTCAGCACGCGGTTGGTGCGGCGGAAGTCCCGGTACTGGGCGAGGCCCAGCGCGGCCAGCGCGAGCAGGCCCAGCGCGATCGCCGCCCAGGGGTAGGGGGTGGCGTCCGCGTAGTCGGCGTCCAGCCGCTGGTTCTCCTTGGTGTACAGGTCCTGCGCGGCCGGGAGCATCTCCGTCTGCATCTTCTCGTTGGCGTACCGCAGATAGGCACCGCCCACCGGATAGCCCTGGCGGTTGTAGACACGGGCCCGCTCGACGAGGCCCTTGTACTCGGGCAGCAGCCGGTTCAGCTTGCGGACGGTGGCCTCCGAGGCCGAGCCCGGCTCGGTGTCGGCGGCCGCGCGGACCAGGCCGGAGGCGGCGGTACGGATGTCGTCCTCGTACCGGTCCCGGTTCGCCGCGCTCTCCCTGGGACCTGCCAGAAAGCCGGTGGAGGCCGCGGTGTTGGCGTCCGCCAGCGAGCGGTAGATCGCGGCGGCGCCCGAACTGAGCGGCTGGCTGCGGGTCAGCACGTCGTCGGCGGCGGTCGCCCGCTCCCCGCTCTGCCACGCGGTGACGGCGCCGAACGCGACGACCAGCAGGGCGAGTACGGCACCGATGACCCGCAGCCGCCCCGGCTCGGTGGTCGCGGCGTCCCGCAGCCGCTCGGCCCCCTCGGCGAACGCGGTGCGCCGCACGGGAGGCAGGCCGGACGGGCCGCGCTGGGCGGGGATGACCGTGGCGACCGCTGGTGCGAACGCGGCTCTGCTCTGCGGCGGTTGTGTCACCTGACCTCCCCCGTGGTCATCCGTTGGCCGCCAGTATCGCCGCCTGCGCCCCCCGCCGCACCAGCCTTCACCGCATCTTGATCGGATCGGGGCGCGAAGCGGGCTCTACCCCCTCTGTCCAGAAACACGCGGAGTCAATCACATTGGTTCCCTCCGCCGTTGCCGTAAGGGGTGGTTCAGGTGCGGCTCGGCTCCCAGGCCAGGCGGGCCCGTTCCAGTGCCTCGGGGGTCGCGCCCAGGTGGTCGAGGCCGAGCAAGGCCGCGCCGAGGACCGGGGGAGCAGCGACCAACTGGGGCTCCGCCAGCGGGGCTCGGGCAGCCAGCCGGGTGCGGATGCCCTGGTCGAGCTGGGCGTGGCCCGCTGCGAGGACGCTGCCGCCGAGCAGGACCGGGGTGGGCTCGGTCAGGAGGTCCAGGCGGGTCAGGGCGACCGTGGCCATCAGGGTCACCTCCTCGGCGAGGCGGTCGATCAGGGAGCGGGCGACGGGGTCGCCGCCGGCCGCCGTGGCGAAGAGGACCGGGGTCAGCTCGTGGCGGCGGGCGGGGGCGAGCCGGCCCAGGTGGAAGGACTCGATCAGGGCCCCCATGGTGGGCAGGCCGAAGTGGGCCGGGAGGGTGCGGGCCAGCTCGGTCGGATTGCCCCGGCCGTCCTCCGCGCGGGCCGCGTGCCAGAGGGCCTCCTCGGCCAGGCCCCAGCCCCCGCCCCAGTCGCCGGAGAGCCGGCCGAGGGCCGGGAAGCGTGCCGTACGGCCGTCGGGGCGCATGCCGACGCAGTTGATGCCGGCCCCGCACACCACGGCCACGCCCCGCGGCTCGGCCACCCCGGCGCGCAGGATGGCGAAGGTGTCGTTGCGCACCTCCACCGACGCGCCCCAGGCCCGCGCGGTCACCGCCGCCGCCAACTGCTCCTCCTCCACCGGGAGATCGGCGTTGGCCAGGCAGGCCGAGACGTGCGAGACGTACGGCACCCCCGCCTCGGCCAGCGCCCGCTCCACCGGCTCGGCCAGCGCCTCCAGCGCCCGCTCCACGCCCACCACCGGGGGCCGGAAGCCGCCGCCGCGCGCCGTGGCCAGCACCTCGCCGGCCGTGCCGACCACGGCCACGTCGGTCTTGCTGTTGCCCGCGTCGACGGCGAGGACGGTCCCGGTCAGGCCCACGCCAGGTGCTCCCGGTTGTGCGCCAGGAGGAGGCCGGTGAGCGTCTCGGCGTACGCGTACTGGCCGACCAGCGGATGCGCCAGCAGGGCGCGGAACACCCGGTCCCGGCCGCCGCGCAGGGCCGCGTCCAGCGCGAGTTCCTCGTACGCCGTCACGTTCGCCATCAGCCCGGCGAACAGCGGGTCGACGCCCGGCACCGGGAGCGGCTTCGCCCCGGCCGGGCCGACCGCGGCGGGCACCTCGATCACCGCGTCGTCGGGGAGGAACGGCAGCGTGCCCGCGTTGAGCGTGTTCACCACCTGGTACGGGCTGCCCCCGCCGCCCAGCAGCGCCGCCGCCACGTCCACGGCCGCCTCCGAGTAGAAGGCCCCGCCGCGCCGGGCCAGCAGCGCGGGCTTCTCGTCCAGCGCCGGGTCGGCGTACATCGCCAGCAGCTCCCGCTCCAGCGCCGCGACCTCGGCCGCCCGCGAGGGCTTCACCCGCTGCTCGCCCACCACCTCGTCGTGCAGGTAGTAGTACCGCAGGTAGTACGACGGGATCGCGCCCAGCCGCTCCAGCAGGGGGCGCGGCAGCCGCAGGTCCGCGGCGACGGCGTCCCCGTGCTCGGCCAGCAGCCGGGGGAGCACGTCCTCGCCGTCGGGGCCGCCGAGGCGTACGGCGGTCTCCCAGGTGAGGTGGTTGAGGCCGACGTGGTCGAGGTGGACCTCACCCGGCCCGGTGCCGAGCAGGGCGGCGAACTTCCGCTGGAGCCCGATCGCCACGTTGCACAGGCCGACCGCGCGGTGGCCCTCCTGGAGCAGGGCGCGGGTGACGATGCCGACCGGGTTGGTGAAGTCGATGATCCACGCGTCCGGGCTGGCCCGCCGGACCCGCTCCGCGATGTCCAGCACCACCGGGACCGTGCGCAGCGCCTTGGCGAGGCCGCCCGCGCCGGTCGTCTCCTGGCCCAGGCACCCGCACTCCAGCGGCCAGGTCTCGTCCCGCTCACGCGCCGCCTGCCCGCCCACCCGGAGCTGGAGCAGTACGGCGTCCGCGCCCGTCACCCCGGCGTCCAGGTCGGAGGTGGTGACCACCCGGCCGGAATGCCCCTGCCGGGCGAAGATCCGGCGGGCCAGGCCGCCCACCAGCTCCAGCCGGTCCGCCGCCGGGTCCACCAGCACGAGCTCGGTCACCGGCAGCGTGTCCCGCAATCGCGCGAAGCCGTCGACGAGTTCCGGGGTGTAGGTCGAACCTCCGCCGACCACGGTCAGTCTCACGGGCGACTCCCTCGCGTACGACGGGCTCCTCGGCCAGCGAACCTAGGCGCAGGCGGGAGAGTCCGTCAACGAAGCGCGTCCTTCGGAACCCCGTTACTTCACGGGAGGCTTCGGCGTGGTGAGCGGGTTGGTGGCCAGCGACTGCGGGGAGGTGGCGTTGTTGAACGCCGAGGGCGCGGCGACGTTGGCCGAGGGGTCGGGGGCCACGTCCTCCGGGACCACGGCCGTGGCACCGCCGATGATCGGGATGCTCGCCCTGTCGAAGGCCCGCTTGATCCGCCAGCGCAGCTCGCGCTCGACCGACACCGACTTGCCCGGCATGGTCTTGGCGGAGACCCGGATGACCATGGAGTCGATCAGCACGCTGTCCAGGCCCAGCACCTCGATGGGGCTCCAGAGCAGCTCGTTCCACGGCTCCTCCTTGCCCATCTTCTCCGCGACCTCGTCCAGCACGGACTTGACCTTGTCCAGGTCCTCGTCGGCGCGGACGGTGACGTCCACACCCGCCGTGGCCCAGCCCTGGGAGAGGTTGCCGATGCGCTTGACCTCGCCGTTGCGGACGTACCAGATCTCGCCGTTGTCACCGCGCAGCTTGGTCACGCGGAGGCCGACCTCGACGACCTCGCCGGTCGCCACCCCGGCGTCGATGGTGTCGCCGACGCCGTACTGGTCCTCGATGATCATGAAGACGCCGGACAGGAAGTCGGTGACCAGGTTCCGGGCGCCGAAACCGATCGCGACACCGGCGACACCGGCGGAGGCGAGCAGGGGGGCCAGGTCGATCTTGAAGGTGGAGAGCACCATCAGGGCGGCCGTGCCGAGGATGGTGAAGGACGCCACCGAGCGCAGTACGGAGCCGATGGCGGCCGATCGCTGACGGCGTCGCTCGTTGTTGACCAGCAGGCCGCCCAGCGGCGACTGGTCCACCGCCTGCACGGTGCGGTTCATCCGCTCGATCAGCTTGGTGATGGCCCGGCGCACGACCGCGCGCAGCGCGACGGCGACGATCACGATCAGCAGGATCTGCAGGCCCATCGCCAGCCAGGTCGACCAGTTCTGCTCCACCCAGCTCGCCGCGTTCGCCGCGTTGTCCTGGGCGTCCTGGAGCGAGGGCACGGCCGGGTCCGAGCCCGATGGCGAGGGAGACGGCGAGACTCCGGCGGCCAGCAGGGCGACGGGCAGGGACACGGCGGGTACCTCCATGGTGCTGCGGTCCGCGCCGGCGGGGGCGGGCAAGGTCACGGAAAGGTCACCGGGCGGACAGAACCACCACACTAACGGGGCATCGCGCGCCCACTCGCCGCTTCTCCGGAGGCTCCCTGCCCCGCCCGCGTCTGAACAGGCCAGGCGGACCGGACGGTGCCGCTCATGTGGTCGAAAACACTTCGAGCCCGTTACCGGCACATGGTGGCGCTCGGAGCAGGCATGAGGGGAGACTGAACCAGATCGTCCCGGCGCGAGCCACGCGCCGCCGACGCCCAAGGAGGCCCCTGTGCCGCATGTCCTGGTCCTCAACGCGTCGTACGAGCCCCTCGGCGTCGTACCGCTCCGCCGCGCGCTCGTCCTCGTCCTGGAGAACAAGGCCGTCTCCCTCGAGGAATCCGGCGCCTATCTGCACAGCGCGTCCGTCACAGTCCCCGCACCCAGCGTGGTCCGGCTCAAGCGTTTCGTGCGGGTTCCCTACCGGGGGCCCGTTCCACTCACCCGGCGCGCGCTGTTCGCGCGGGACGGGGGCCGGTGCGCGTACTGCGGTGGCGTCGCAACCAGCGTCGACCACGTCATCCCGCGCTCACGCGGGGGCAAGCACGTCTGGGACAACGTGGTGGCCTCCTGCCGCCGCTGCAACCACGTCAAGGCCGACCGCCACCTGGTCGAACTCGGCTGGCGCCTGCGCCACCAGCCGGCCCCGCCCACCGGGCTGGCCTGGCGCATCATCGGCACCGGCCACCGCGACCCCCGCTGGCTCCCCTACCTCCAGCCCTACGGCGCGGACGCCGCCCTGGCCCGGATCGAGGGCATCTCGGCCTGAGGAGCCGGGCCCCGCGCACTCCATGGGCAGACCCCGGCCACGGGAGTCAGCCCCAAGGGCCCTCGGCGCGCGCTCCCCGGACCGCGTACAGCGCGGTGCCCAGCGCGAAGGCGGTCAGCGCGGCGGCCCAGGCGCCCGGCTGCGGTCCCGGCTGCACCGGCCACGCCCACACCGTGGCCGCGCGGCCGTGCGCGCCGGAGGAGCCCAGGTAGGCGGCGGACACGTACCCGAAGGCGGGCAGCCAGCTCAGCCGGGCCCCGAGGACGACGGCGGCGAGCGCCACGATCCCCACGCAGCCCAGGACGTTCCGGACCATCGCCGGGGGCCCGAAGGTCGCCGCGTGCCCGGCGACGGCCACCGGCAGCACCGCCGAGGCGAGCGCGGTCAGCGCGAGGAGCTGCGCCAGCCGCCGGGTCCACCAGGGGCGTACGGCCGTACGGTCCAGCTCGTCGAAGTCGGAGCGCAGGCTCACGCCGATCGCGGTGGCGGCCAGCAGCGGGGTGAGCGCGACCACGGGCACCCGGCGGCCGGGGTCCAGACAGGCGTCCAGGGCCCCGGCCGCCCAGACGGCGAAGCCGGCGGTCGCGGCGAGGGCGGTCAGGGTCTGGGGGAGGGCGCGGGAGCGGGCGTAGAGCGGGAGGCCGGGGTTCACAGGGACGGCACCCCCTCGGCGTCGCAGTCCGCGCGGGCCGCGAAGTAGGCGGAGAGCCAGGTGCGGCGCCGCTGCTCGTCCATGCCGGCCAGCTTCGCCCGGGCGGCGAGACTTTCCCGTAGGTGGGCGCGGGCGGCCGCGTCCCCCTTGGCATCGAGGCTGTCGAAGTGGCCCTGGAACGGGCTCGGTGCGAGGTACGCCTGCACGGCCTCGTCCGCGAGCTGCACGAGCGCGGGCTGGTTCTCACAGTCGCCGCGCCCGGACAGTGCGGCGACCGCCTCCCACGCGTACTGATCCGGCTGGGTCAGCCGCCCCCGTACGACGTACCAGCCGAACGGCGTCAGCATCGGCAGGGCGGCCTCGTCGGCGCGCGGCTCGGTGCCCCGGTTCGACCAGCGGGCCGGGAGGCCGTGCACGCCGTGCAGCTTGCCGGTGACTCCGGACAGAGCCGCGCGGACCTGGGGGAGCATGCCGGAGTAGCGGGCGTTGACGCAGACGGCGGGCGTGGTGGAGGTGTCGCACACCTGGCGGTGGGCGAGCGGGTCCGGCCGCCACGGGCCGCTCCCGGTGGACAGCAGCAGCGCGGCGGCCAGGGCGGTGGCCAGCGGCAGCAGGGCGGTGGCCCGGCGCCGGGCCGCGTACGCCAGGATGAGGGCGAAAGCCAGGCCGAGTGTCCAGGCGGCCATGGCGAGCGGCTGCCACCACACCGGCCAGAAGCCGTCCATAGCGGGCACGGCCGGGTTGAGCGGGCTGACGGCGTCCTGGTGCACCGCAGTCCCGAGTCCCGCGTACCCGGCCACACCCAGCAGGGGAGCCGCGAGCGAGGTGGGGGCGGCCCGGCCCACCACGTGTCCCATCAGCACCGCCGCCATCAGGGCGATGGTGTCCCCCGGCACCAGGCTGGGATGCGGGTGGTCGCCTCGGACGTACGGCCAGGTGGTGAGCGTCGTCAGCGCCACGGTGAGCAGGTAGCCGACAGCCACCCAGAGGGCGACCGGCAGGGCGGAGACCAGCAGCCTGGTGAGTGGCGCGCGGACCGCCGTGTCCCACAACTCCTCGGTACGGCGCCGTCCCTCCCGGCCGCCCTGCCAGCAGCCGGCCGCGGCGGCGAACGGCACGGCGATCACCAGCGCGTTGTGGAGCTGGGCGGCGGTCTTCGCCCAGTCGCCCTGCCAGGTGTCGGCGGACGGGGGCAGCAGCGCCCCGAGCAGCAGCAGCACAGCTGCCCCGGCGAGCGGGGGAAAGCCCCGGAGCGCCTCGGCGCGCAGGGGATGGTGGGTGCGGGCGGGTGCTTCCGGCACGGTCGGGGCGGTGGTCGTGGTCGTCACACCGTCTCCCGTGCGTCCGTGACGCCCCGCGCCCGGTGGGCCCGCAGCGTTGCCGTGTAGCCGCGCTCGATCGGGTGGTCGCCGGGGCCGTCGGAGGTCTCCCCGAGCCGGGTCAGGGAGGCGGGGGTGCCGCGGTAGGCGATCCGGCCCTCGTCCAGGAGGGTGACTTCCGTGCAGGCGGCGGCGACGTCCTCCACCAGGTGGGTGGAGACCACCACCGTGGCCGAGGTGCCCAGTTCGCGGAGCAGCTCGCGGAACTCCACCCGCTGCTCGGGGTCGAGCCCGGCGGTGGGTTCGTCCAGCAGCAGCAGGCTGGGGTCGTTGACGACGGCCTGGGCGATGCCGACCCGGCGGATCATGCCGCCGGACAGCGTCCGCATCTTCGCGTCGGCCCGGTCCGCGAGGCCGACCCGCCGCACCGCCCGCTCCACGGCGGCCGGGACCCGGTCGGCCGGGACCTCCTTCAGCCAGGCCACGTAGGCCACGAACTCCCGTACGGTGAAGGCGGGGTAGTAGCCGAACTCCTGTGGCAAATAGCCGAGTTGGCCCCGTATCTCGGAGCGCTCGCGCGGGCTGTCGCTGTCCCGGCCGAGCAGCTCCACGCGGCCGGCCGAGGGGCGGCTCACGGTGGCGAGCACCCGGATCAGGGAGGTCTTCCCGGCGCCGTTCGGCCCGAGCAGACCGTGGACGCCGGTGCCCAGCTCCAGATCGACGGAGTCGAGGGCGACGGTTCTGCGGTGCCGGACACACAGCCCGGTGACGCGGACGGACAAGAGGGCTCCTCAGTCAGTGGGTGCGGTCGTACACGGTGCGGCGGGCCGCCAGCAGCAGGGCGCTCAGGGCGACCGCGGCCGCCCAGGCCGACTGGGCCGGGGCGCCGTCGAGG